>JANNRY010000409.1:0-23717 GCA_031401935.1 Betaproteobacteria bacterium
TAATTTCTGTGGCTCGGCATCGCCTGCATGATTGCTCCAGGTGTCATGTCACGGATGTGCGATCAGGCCAAATGAAAAAGCCCGTCCCCAACGGCATCGGGAACGGGCTCAATGTAATGGTTAGCTCGGTTTAAGGCAGAAATGCGCGGAACAGGCTACGACGTGCGTAAACGCGTAAATGTAGCGCGGTTGCGATGACCGCAATCTGTACGAAATTTGCCGCCGGCATTACTGCGCTGTCGCTCAGAGCATGCAGCACGATGACGCATATTCCGTTGGAGAACTGTCGCGGGGATTTACGTTTTGTTGTATCTCTTCGGTATCGTCGCGCTGCTGGCGCTGGTGGGAGGCTAATTTTTCTAAGCCTGCCCCGGGAGCGCGGGCAGTCCAAACATTTGCAACTGCTGGCTGGTTGGTGGTTTGCGAAAAGCCAAGGCAAGGACTTCCAAAGAGCCTTTGGCAAGAAACACAAATGGAAAGCCTGCGGCATTGAGCGTGCGTTGCAACGACGTTGGCGTAAATCCGGTTTTGTGCGCAAAAAAGTCATTGCCGGTGCGTTCAATTTCGGGGCCGAAACCATACATCACATCGCGTGTGGTGATGGGGCCGGCTGTGGAGACATAAAGCGGTTCGTCGATATCGAGGTTGCGCTCCAGCATCGCCTGCATCACCATCCGCATATCGGGCACCTTGATTTCGGCAAACCCATCCGGCCCCAGCACGTGCAGGAAGCCCGCCAATACCTTGGCAACGTCATGAAAGTAGTAGTGCTCGAGATTGTGGGAGCAATAAATGGCATCAAAACTGCCCGCCGCCTGTGACGTTAGTTCGCGAGCGTCGCAGAGGATGTCCGGATTCCAGCGCGGGTCGATGTCCAGATAGCATTGTTGCCATTGTTGGTAGTGCGGCGGCATGAGGGTGGTCTTGCTGTTTCCGCCTACGTTTAGAACTTTTGGTGTGTGCATGGCTGGGTGATTGTGCGTGGACTTGATGATGTTGAGATTGCGTTGCCTTGATCGATATTTAACCGTAAATATTGCTATTTGTTCAATGATGATCGTGGTCGTGATCATGCCCAGCGAGCCCGGCATTTAGCAGCGTTCGCGCTTCAAAAATCACTTCCGATGCAGTGAGACCATGCGGGGCCATGCCGGTTGCCAGGCATTCGTCGGCCGCCGCGCCATGCAGATGAACCCCAAGTTTGGCGGCATCAAGCGTGTTCATGCCTTGCGCAAGAAATGCCGTGATCATGCCGGAAAGTGCATCGCCCATGCCGCCAGAAGCCATGCCCGGATTGCCGGAAGTGTTGATCCAATAGCGTCCGTCGGGCGTGGCGATTACAGTGCCAGCGCCCTTGAGTACCGTCACGACATTGAACTTGGCGGCAATCGATTTGGCCGCATTGATGCGATCAGATTGAATCTCATCTGTGGAACAACCGAGTAAACGCGCTGCCTCGCCTGGGTGGGGGGTAAATATCAAACTCAATAACTGGTGCGGCGTCCCGGCAGTTTTTGCCTGAAGAGCCGCGTGTATGCTTGGGTTCGTTGAAATCATGGTTAATGCATCGGCATCTATTACGGTTGGTATCTCACGGGCAAGTGCGGCGGTCAGTAGTCGCGGCGCGGTCTTGTCGGTGCCCAGCCCCATACCAATCGCCAATGCGGTCATCGATTCATCGCTCAGCAATTCCTCAGCAGTTCGCACCATGATTTCGGGGTTGATGGGGTCATAGTTGGGCGCATCTTTGGCGGCGAACCCAAGGAATACTTTGCCCGGCCCCATGTGCAGCGCGGCGCGCGCGGCGAGGACGGCGGCACCGATCATTCCTGTTGCGCCGCCCATGATGGCGACGTTACCAAAACTGCCTTTATGGGAATTATTGTGCCGCTTGGGAATGAGTGCGGCGATGGCTGTGCGGCAGAGCAACTCTCCTGTAGATGCAACTTCAACAACACCAAGCGACTCGACAGTGATTTCACCCGCATGATCGACCCCGTCCGCTGTGTAGAGCCCCGGTTTTGCACCCAGAAACGTGAGTGTGAAATCCGCTTTAATCGTCGCGCCAAAGGCAACACCGGTATCGGCGGAAAGACCACTGGGAACGTCGATGGCCAAAATTGGCGTGTGATTGTGGTCCGCGTTTGCATTGGTCTGCGCGATCGTCGCGGCAAAAATGCCTTCCGGCGCGCGTTGCAAACCGATGCCAAACAAGCCGTCGATGATGAGATCAAATTTGTTGTCATCGGGGAATTTTGTGACGACAGTACCACTTGCTTTGCGATAAGCGGCGAGGGCGCATTTGGCAGCAGGATCAGCATTTTTTTGTTCGCGGGGGGCCAATACCGTCACCCGTTGCCCGGCCTTTTGGAGTGCTGCCGCCGCGACCCAGGCATCGCCGCCATTGTTGCCCGGGCCTGCGAGCACGAGAATATTTACGCCGCGTTTTTTCTTGGCGATTTTGCTGGCCAAAACGGCCACTGCCGCGCCTGCGCGAAGCATCAGTGATTCCTTCGGCTTCTTTTTTGCGTGCAGGCTTTCAATGGCGCGGATTTCCGCGGATGAATATAAAAAATCACGCATGATTAGGGCACCAGCACTGTGTCGTTTGCGACGTTCGCGAGTTCGGGGTAATCGAGGCTGAAATGCAGCCCGCGGCTTTCTTTGCGCGTTTGCGCGCACCGCACAATCAATTCTGCGGTTTGCACCAGATTGCGCAACTCGATCAAGTCATTGGAGATACGAAAGTTGGCGTAGTAATCGTGGATTTCTGATTGCAGCAGATTGATGCGATGCATGGCACGTTCAAGGCGTTTGTCGGTGCGCACGATACCCACGTAGTCCCACATAAAGCGGCGCAGCTCATCCCAGTTATGCGAGATGATGACCTCTTCATCGGCATTGGTCACGCGGCTTTCGTCCCAGGCAGGCAGGGGCTGTGAAGGGCGCGCTGGCTGGTTCAACATATCGTTAGCAACCGCTTCGGAAAAAACCAGGCATTCGAGTAACGAGTTGCTCGCAAGGCGATTGGCACCGTGCAAACCGGTGCAGGATACTTCGCCGATAGCGTAGAGATCATCGACATCGGTACGCCCGCTTAGATCGGTGACGACGCCTCCGCACGTATAGTGCGCAGCGGGCACGACCGGGATGGGGTCTTTCGTGATATCGATTCCCAGCGACAGGCATTTTTCATAAATATTCGGGAAATGCGCCAACAGGAAATCTGCCGGTTTGTGAGAGATATCCAGATAGACAAAATCAAGACCGCGTTTCTTCATTTCAAAATCGATTGCGCGAGCAACTACATCTCGCGGTGCCAGTTCTGCGCGCTCGTCGTGGTGCGGCAGAAAGCGTTCACCGGCTTTGGTTTTATCTTTGCTGTCTGGCAAACGCAGATGGCCGCCTTCCCCACGAACGGCTTCGGTAATTAAATACGATTTTGCCAATGGATGGTAAAGGCAGGTGGGGTGGAATTGGATGAATTCCATATTGGCCACGCGACATCCGGCACGCCAGCCCATCGCCACGCCGTCACCGGTGGCGACGTCGGGGTTGGTGGTGTAAAGATAAACCTTGCCTGCGCCGCCGGTTGCCAGCACCGTGAAGCGTGCGTTGATCGTATGAACGGATCCGGTAAGATTGTTCAGCGCATATGCACCGTAGCAACGTTTTTCACCGGGCCGACCAAGTTTTGCCGAGGTAATCAAATCGACCGCGAGATGATGCTCCAGAATTTCCACATTGGGATGAGATTTCAATTGCTGTACCAACGTTTTTTGTACCGCGCGGCCGGTCGCGTCGGCGGCATGCGCAATGCGGCGGTGCGAATGCCCGCCCTCGCGTGTAAGGTGCAGTTCAGCGGCATTGTGGTCGTCGCGCGTGAACGGCACGCCTTGTTCAACCAACCACTCCACCGCGCTTCGACCGTGCTCCACCACGAAGCGTACCGCTGCGTCGTTGCACAGTCCGGCACCGGCAATGTGGGTGTCACTGATGTGGTTAGCCGCAGAATCATCTTCGCTAAGAACCGCCGCGATGCCGCCCTGCGCCCAGGCACTGGCGGCGTCGAGGAGTTCCTGTTTAGTCAGTAACGCAACCTTTTGCGTTTCGGCGAGTCTCAAAGCCAGTGACATGCCGGCAAGGCCGCTGCCGATGATCAGTACGTCATAGTGTTTCATTGGTTTGCTTTGCTGTGGTCGAGGCGGCCAAAAATTAACAATCTGGCAGGGTCTGGGACTGAACTATTCTTCGCTGGACAGGTCAGTAGATGGTGTTTTAACGAAGTTTTCAGGTTTTGATGTGTTGTTTGCGGAAATTTCCGATATTGCAACTTAGGCAGGGAGAGCAGTGATGGCAGAGTTGACGTTTATAATACCCGAGGTGCTGGGGCTAAGTAGCAGGTTGCATAAGAGCAAACCCGCGCCAAAGGTGCTGACCGATGTGTTTGCGCGGCATGAGAGCGCAGCGACGACTGCAACGCGACCGGTGAATCAGGGAAAAGTATTGATGAGCGATCGCGAAGTCGATCAACAATTGGTAGTACGCGCGCAGGCCGGCGACAAGCGCGCATTTGAACTGCTGGTGATCAAATATCAGCGCAAGGTGGAACGTCTGTTATCGCGCATCATTCGCAATCAGGATGAAATTCAGGATGTTGCTCAGGAATCTTTCATTAAAGCGTATCGTGCACTTGCCAATTTTCGCGGTGATAGCGCGTTCTACACTTGGCTTTATCGTATTTCGGTGAATACCGCCAAGAATTATCTGGTCAGTCAGGGGCGGCGCGCTCCGACGAGCACCGGCTATGATGCCGAAGAAGCCGAAAGCTTTGAAGACGCAGTTGGTTTGCGTGACAACGCAACGCCGGATGCGCTGTTAATGTCGAAGCAGATTGCCGAAATTGTTAATTCAACAATCGACAAATTACCAGAAGAGTTAAGAACCGCGATTACGTTGCGAGAAATCGAGGGCTTAAGTTACGAAGAGATCGCGCAAATCATGGATTGCCCGATTGGGACAGTTCGGTCGCGAATCTTTCGTGCCCGCGAAGCGGTGGCTGAACAGCTGCGACCGCAAATGGGTACGTCGAAGGACAGGAGATGGTGAAATGAATGAGAAATTATCTGCCTTGATGGATGGTGAACTTGATCACGATCAGGCACGGTCAGTGATCAAATCGCTTGGTAGCGATGATTCGTCCCGTGAGCACTGGGATCTGTATCACGTCATCGGTGAGGCTTTGCGTGGCGACGATCTCGGACGAGCGACCGGGCATGACAATACCAGCGCGATTTTTGCAGCATTGGATGCTGAACCTACCGTGTTGGCACCATTGATGATCAAGCGTCCCGTCGAGAAGCGCACCCGTATTGCGTTGGCAATGGCGGCTTCAGTGATAACCATCTCGACTATTGGTGTTGTGGCCGTGCAACAGCAAAGCGGTCAAGTCGCATCCGTTCAACTGGTGCAACAGGTTGCCCCGCAGCCGGTCGCGTTGAGCAAGCTAACGTCCAGCGCTGCAGAGGGTAGGGTTAACGATTATCTTGTTGTGCATCGTCAGTTTTCCAATCCGGGGGCATTCCAGCCGGCGGCCTTGAATCGCGATGTGCGTGGTGGTAGTGTGCCGCAGGCAGTCGGAAAATAAGGCAGACACAAGCTAATAAGTGGTCGCGGGATCGAGGCGGTCACAGGTTAAATACACGGGGAGTTTAAGTTTTTTGGCGCATGGATTGAAATGAAGAGTTGGTTGAAGAAGTCAATATCTGGATTCGCCGCATTTGTCGCGGGAACCAGCATGTTCAGCGGTTATGCGAATGCTCAAATAATTCCCGTGAGCGCGCAGGCCTTACCGTCGGCTCCGCTTGAGGCCCGTGAGTGGATTGATCGCATCGCCAAGTCGGCGCGGGAACTACCTTACACGGGTGTCTTTATTCAGCAGACCGCTGATGGCGTGAGCACATCGCGCATTACCCATTTGGTTGATCGACAAGGCGTAGAGCTTGAAAAACTCGAGATGCTTGACGGTCCGCAGACCGAAATTATTCGCCGTAATGAAGAAATGTATTGCTATCACCCTGATGCAAAGACGGTGCGGGTGGACCGGCGCGTGAGTGGGCGTTTTTTCCCTTCACTCATTTCCGGGAATTCAAAAGCTATTGCCGAAAACTATAATGTGAAACTTGGCAACATCGAACGCGTGGCTGGTTTTGATTGTCAGTGGGTAATTCTTGAACCCAAAGATGCCATGCGATACAAGCAAAAGCTATGCGCAGAGATCGGTACCGGTTTATTGCTTCGTGCGCGCATGTATAACGATCGAAATCAGATGCTGGAACAATTTATGTTCACACAGCTTGATTTGAATCGCAGTGTTGCAAAGTTGTCTCTAAGGTCGCGTTTTGAACAGCTGCCCGGTTGGCAGACCAATGATTTGGCAAAACCAACAAAAACAGTAGATACCGGTTGGAAGGTTGCCAATCTTCCTGCCGGTTTCAAGAAGGTCGCTGAGATGATTCGTACCATGGCCGGCCGATCGGCTCCAGTGTCACAACTGGTGTTTTCGGATGGGCTGCTGCACGTTTCGGTTTTTGTCGAACCGATTCAGGGGAATGCTCAAACTTCGGGCGCGCGTATGACCGATGACAGTCCAATTGCATTTGCAATGCGGCCCGTGGCCGATCATCAGGTAACGGTGATGGGCGAAGTCCCTGTGGCAGCGGTGCAAGCGATAGCCGATAGTGTGATGCTAAGAAGCAGATAGGTACGGAGCACAATCGGGTCCAGTGCTCTTTTGCCGTAGTTAATCCACCAGATTTTTGCTGTTTTTCGTCAGAGTTAATCTGGCGAGTAGATTCCATTGGAGAAAGCATGACAATACGTAACGATAAGAGCCTGAGTGTGTTGATTCAATCAGTATTTCTACTGGTGGCGGCACTCATTTTCGTCAACACAGCGACACTTGCGAAGGATCTGCCGGACTTTACTGAATTAGTGGAAAAGCACGGGCCAGCTGTGGTCAATGTCAGCACGAAGACGCGCGCCGGAAGCCAGCGAGGGCAACCGCAGTTCGATGAAAATGACATGTACGAATTTTTCCGTCGCTTCATGCCGCCGGACGCAATGCCGAACCCTCGCGGCAATCCAAATTCGCCAAATACACCCAACACGCCGCGCCGCAACCAGAAACAGCCCGGCCCGAATCAGGAAGCGCCGCTGCGCGATTTGGGCAAGGGATCGGGATTCATCATTTCAGCAGACGGTTACGTCATCACTAATGCGCATGTTGTTCAGCGTGCGGATGAAGTCACTGTGTCCCTGACCGATAAACGAGAGTTTAAGGCCAAGGTCGTCGGTACCGATGATCGCACCGATGTGGCTGTGCTCAAAATCGATACTACTGGATTACCCAAGCTCAACATCGGTGACTCAGACAAAGTGCGGGTCGGTGAATGGGTGCTTGCGATCGGCTCGCCATTTGGTTTTGAAAATACTGTCACCGCTGGTATCGTAAGTGCGAAGAGTCGCGATACGGGCGATTTTGTGCCTTTCATCCAGACAGATGCAGCGGTAAACCCGGGCAATTCTGGCGGGCCGCTATTCAATACAAAGGGTGAAGTGATCGGAATCAATTCGCAAATTTTTAGCGGTAGTGGTGGTTACCTTGGGATATCGTTTGCCATCCCGATGAATACGGCAATGAATGTAGCCAACCAGTTGATCAAAACCGGCAAGGTCAATCGGGGACGTGTTGGTGTCACCATGAATCCAGCCCCGATCACAAAGGATTTGGCTGAATCGTTGGGGCTTCCCAATGTGAAAGGTGCGCTGATCGATGAAGTAACAAAAGACAGCCCTGCTGAAAAAGCTGGCATTCTTGCGCAGGACTTCATATTGAAGGTGAACGGAAAGCAGATTGATACCTTTATTGATGTGACGCGCGCGATAAGCAATACCCTGCCTGGCACTAAAGTGGTGATGTCAATTTGGCGCAAAGGCGCTCAGAAGGACATTACAGTGATAGTCGGGGAGGTACCCAGCGACACCGTCGTTGCGAAAGTCCCAGACAAAAAGGACGAGAAGAAGGACGAGACTCCGAATCGACTCGGTCTTGTTATTGGCGAGATCAGCGAGGGAACCCGCAAAGCGACCCCCGAAGATGCACGAAAGGCCCCGAAGGCAGAGAGCGGGGTGCTGGTCAAGGATTCCGATGGCGCGGCTGAACGCGCAGGCATACGCCAGGGCGATATCATTCTCGCGGTCAACAATACCGACGTGAAATCCGTGAGCCAATTCAATGAGATCGTTGCCAAGCTCGATGCAAAAAAAGCGGTGGCGTTGCTCGTCAAACGCGAAGGGCAGACGCGTTATGTAACTTTGCGCATCGATTCGAAGTAGTGGTGAAGCGACTGACGGTGCTGTCCCGAAGCTATTGCCATCTTTGCGACGACATGATTGCGGCTCTGCAAGAAATGCAGGGCCGTTCCTCGCAACCCTTTGATGTTGACATCGTTGATATCGATCAGCACCCGACGCTGGAAACAAAATGGGGGGAAAAGGTACCGGTTTTGCTCGATGGCGATACGGAAATTTGCCACTATTTTCTCGCGCCAGATCAGTTGGCTTTGCATCTCACGCAGCCATAAAGGCATGCCTTAGCGCTCGATTCAGCGACGCTTTTGCAGTAGAATACGGACTTCCAATAAATAAGGGCACCCTTGTGTGCCCTTATTTGTTGTTGGACACCATAAGATTATGAATTTAATACGAAATTTCTCCATTATTGCGCATATTGACCACGGCAAATCAACGCTCGCTGATCGCATTATTGAACGCTGTGGAGGACTTTCTTCGCGCGAGATGGAGTCTCAAGTTCTTGACTCGATGGATCTGGAGCGCGAGCGCGGCATCACCATTAAGGCGCAGACGGCGGCGCTGACGTACAAGGCCAAAGACGGCAAGACTTACGAGCTCAATCTGATTGATACGCCCGGTCACGTCGATTTTTCTTATGAAGTTTCGCGTTCGCTTTCTGCCTGTGAAGGTGCCCTGCTGGTTGTTGATGCATCCCAAGGTGTAGAAGCGCAGACCGTTGCCAACTGCTACACCGCCACTGATCTGGGCGTCGAGGTCACCCCTGTTCTGAACAAAATTGACCTCCCTAGTGCGGACCCGGCTCGTGTGATTGCAGAAATTGAAGACATTATCGGCATTTATGCCGAAGACGCAGTGCAATGCAGCGCCAAAACTGGCGTGGGCATTGAAGAAGTGATTGAAACCGTTATCGCCAAAGTGCCGCCGCCAAAGGGTTCTGCATCGAATCCGCTCAAAGCGTTGATCATTGATTCATGGTTTGATAATTACGTTGGTGTTGTGATGCTGGTGCGGGTGTTTGATGGCGCACTGCGGCCTAAAGACAAGATTCTGCTAATGGCCTCTGGCGCCCAGCATCTCGTGGAGCAAGTAGGAGTATTTACACCGCGCTCGCAGTCGCGGCCAATGCTATCAGCAGGAGGTGTGGGATTTATTATTGCCGGCATCAAAGAGCTAAAGAACGCCAAAGTTGGTGACACCGTCACGCTTGTGGAAAATCCTGCAAAAGAAGCGTTGCCCGGCTTCAAGGAAATCAAGCCACAGGTGTTTGCTGGCCTCTATCCGATCGAGTCGAATCAATACGACGCCCTTCGCGACGCACTCACTAAATTGCAACTGAACGATTCGTCGTTGCGCTTTGAACCAGAGACCTCACAGGCACTGGGCTTTGGTTTCCGTTGCGGCTTTCTGGGCCTGCTGCACATGGAAATTGTGCAGGAACGCCTAGAGCGCGAGTACAACATGGATCTGATCACCACTGCGCCAACGGTGATCTATCAGATCATGTTGCGCGATGGCACGGTAATGGAAATCGAGAATCCATCTCGTTTACCGGATCTGGCGAAGATCGAGGAAATCCGCGAGCCCATGATCATTGCGACAATGCTGATGCCGCAAGAATATGTTGGCTCCGTGATTATCTTGTGCAATCAAAAGCGCGGTGTTCAGGTCGATATGGAATACCACGGCAGACAGGTAATCCTGAAGTATGAAATGCCGATGAACGAAGTGGTAATGGATTTCTTTGATAAGCTGAAATCCGTCTCTCGCGGATACGCCTCGCTCGATTATGAATTCAAGGAATACCGTGCTTCCGACTTGGTCAAACTTGATATTCTGATTAACGGCGACAAGGTGGACGCGTTGTCGTTGATCGTGCATCGCGCCAATAGCCAGTATCGCGGTCGTGAGCTAGCCAGCAAGATGCGAGAGTTGATTCCGCGTCAGATGTTTGATGTGGCTGTTCAGGCGGCGATAGGTGCAAATATCATCGCTCGTGAAAACATCAAGGCGTTGCGCAAAAATGTGATCGCCAAATGTTATGGCGGCGATATTTCCAGAAAACGTAAGTTGCTGGAAAAGCAAAAGGCTGGCAAAAAGCGGATGAAGCAGGTGGGTAACGTGGAAATTCCGCAGGAGGCTTTTCTGGCTATTCTGCAAGTTGATGGAAAGTAGCGCAATTGGGCACTTGGTCGGTTTGTGTCGCTATTGGTCGCATCCAGCTTCCTACGCCTATGTCTACATCACAAAATTGATCGCGGATACATATTGAATAATTCTGAACGAGGCGCGAGACGATGAATTGGGAAATGATTGGTTGGGTTGCGCTAGCAGCGAGTGGCTTGGTCATCCTTGCGAGCTTCTTTGTCAGACGCACAAAGGCTGAACCGGTGGCTGCGCCGCTTGCGGAAGGCGGCACATACCAACACCCAATTCATGCTTGGTTGGAGATAGCCTGGCCGGTATTTTTTATTGCCATCATGGGCATGCTCACACTCAAAGAGGTAATGGCGTTTCCGGCGGTGTTGCTGCTTGCTACATTATTGACGGGCATCGTCTGGTTTGTAGATGCGTTGGTGTTGAAAAAATCACGCTCACAAAAAACGGCCGAACCCGTTCTGGTAGAAATGGCGCGAAGTTTTTTTCCGGTCATCCTGATTGTATTTGTGCTGCGCTCTTTTTTGTATGAGCCGTTCAAGATTCCGTCTGAGTCGATGGTGCCGACACTAGTCGTTGGCGATTTCATTTTGGTAAATAAGTTTACATATGGCGTACGGTTACCAGTGGCCAATAAGAAAATACTTGCTGTAGGGCTCCCTCAGCGCGGCGATGTGATGGTTTTTCGCTACCCGGAAGATCAGACAAAGGATTTCATCAAGCGCGTTGTGGGAATCCCGGGTGACAAAATCGTTTATAAGAATAAACGTCTGGTAATTAACGACCAGCCCATTCCAACCGAGCGGCTCGACTCACAGACGTTGGTTGATGACCGCCTCGCCTTTCAGAGTTACGACGTGATTCGGGAGAAGCTTGGTGAAAAACCGCACATTTCATATATTGATTCAAGAATGCCGGGCGTGCGTCTAGGAGGGGTCCGCGAGTTCCCAAACCGCGCCAATTGTGCATACAATGATGACCAAATGACTTGTACGGTTCCCGCCGGACAGTATTTCATGATGGGTGACAATCGGGATAATAGCGAAGACAGTCGCTATTGGGGCTTTGTGCCGGAAGAAAATATAGTCGGCAAAGCAGTGTTGGTCTGGATGAATTTCGGTTCCATGAAGCGTGTCGGCACATCGATAGAGTGAAATTCTATTTTGTTAGCGAGGAAGACATGAAAACACTCACTAGAAATTTTCAACGGCAACGTGGCATTGGTTTCGTCAGCCTGATTTTTGTTTTTGCTGTGTGCGCGGTCGTTCTTTTGCTGGGCATGAAACTGGTGCCGGTTTATCTGGAGCTATTCGCGGTTAAAAAAGTGATTGCCGCAATGGCACAAGGCGAGGAAGTGAAAGCCGGAACAGTCACCGACATTAGGCGAAGTTTTGATCGGCGGGCAGCCATTGATAATATCCAAGCCCTTGTTGGGACAGATTTAGAAATCACAAAGGATGCCGGTGAAACCGTCGTTGTCGCGACGTGGCAACACCGGGTCGCTTTGTTTACCGGCTACACCCTGCTGGTTGACTTCAGCGTGAGCAGTAAAGACGGCTAACCGGCACTACATTGATATGACGCTTAGCGAGCTTGAGCAAAAGCTCGGGTACAAGTTCATCAAGATTACACTGCTTGAACAGGCATTGACCCATCGAAGCTTCGGGGTTATCCATAACGAACGTCTTGAGTTTTTGGGCGACAGTGTTCTCAATTGCTGTATCGCAAGATTGATTTTTGATCAATTTCCGACAATGCCAGAGGGAGAATTGAGCCGGCTGCGAGCAAACCTTGTAAACCAGGCTGTTCTTTCGGAATTATCTGCGAATCTTGAGATTGGTCCGCTGTTACGGTTGGGAGATGGCGAACTTAAGACAGGAGGCGCGCAGCGTCCCTCGATTCTTGGCGATGCATTGGAAGCTGTTTTGGGTGCCGTGGTCCTCGATTCTGAGTTCAGTGCCGCCTCTAAAGTAGTGCGTAAACTTTTTTCGTCGCGCATTGAGACGGTACAAAATTCGAGCCCTGTTAAGGACGCCAAGACAGAATTACAGGAATGGTTACAGAGCAAGCGATCCGACCTGCCGGAGTATAAAGTGAAGAAAATTGAAGGCGAGTCCCATCGGCAGATATTTCATGTTGAATGTTCGCTGATTGCTTTTGACGTTATGTCGCTGGGCAAAGGTGTCAGCCGCCGTGCAGCCGAGCAGGATGCCGCAGCGCAAGCACTGATCGTGCTGTATGGAGATCACACCGCTCATAAGGCCAAAGGATGAGCGCTGCATTTCATTGCGGCACGGTCGCCATCATTGGTAAGCCAAACGTCGGCAAATCGACTTTACTCAATCATCTCGTCGGCCAGAAAGTCAGTATCACCTCTAACAAAGCGCAAACGACGCGCCACCGTATTACCGGCATTTTGACGGAGCCAGCCGCTCAATATCTTTTTCTTGATACACCAGGGTTTCAAAAGACACACGACAACGCGCTCAATCGCGTACTGAACCGCACTGTTAGCCAAACCGTGATTGACGCAGACGTTGTGGTCGCACTCGTTGAGGCTCTGCGGTTTTCCGATGCTGATGCGCAAGTCCTGAAGCAGGCATCCAATAGCAGCCATCTGATTCTGGCCATAAGCAAATGCGACCGCGTAAAAGAAAAAAGTAAGTTGTTTAATTTCCTGAAAGAGATGGAAAGCAAAGCGAGCTTTGTTGCGATGGTGCCCATTAGCATCAAGCAAAAGCAGACACTGGATGAGCTGAAAAAGGTAATCAGGTTGCATTTGCCAATAGCACCTGCAATCCATGATGAAGAACACTTTACTGACCGCTCTGAGCGCTTCATGGCCGCGGAATTCATACGTGAAAAAGTGTTTCGCCAACTCGGCGATGAATTGCCTTATGCCGCCAATGTACAGATTGATAAATATGAAGAGGTAGGCGGTCTTCGGCGAATTTTTGCCAGTATTGTTGTTGAAAAAACCAGCCAAAAAGCGATTTTGATTGGCGAGAAAGGTGAGCGTCTGAAGCGTATTGGCACTGACGCACGCAAAGAAATGGAAGCCAGTTTTGGCTGCAAAGTATATTTGGAGCTATGGGTACGTATCAAGAAGGGCTGGGCCGACGACAGTGCCTTGATTCGGCAATTTGGTTATGAATGATTTGTCTCATCGGCCACTGCAAACGGTTGATGTGAGCGCGCGCGCGCAAAGGTCCCGGCAACTCATCGGTACGTCAGACGCAGCTTTTGTGCTGCACTCATACGCTTATCGTGAAACCAGCCTGATCATCGAAACCTTTACACGCTTGCATGGCCGAGTTGTAATGGTCGCTAAGGGCGCTAAGCGACCTCAGGGGGCGATGAGAGGCATGTTGAATCCATTTCAGGGGCTCTCACTTGTTTGGTTCGGCAAAAGTGAAATGAAAACGCTGAAGTCAGCAGAGCAAGAACAGATTCTTCCGCAACTTTCTGGCGCTGCGTTGTTATCAGCTTTTTATCTGAACGAACTCCTGTTGAAGCTCGCATCGCGCGAAGATGCGCATGAACGACTTTTTGATTCGTACGCCGGGACGATCGCCTCACTTGCGATGCTACCAATCGGCAATCAATCAGCGAGAGATATCGCACCTATCCTTCGGCAGTTTGAAGTAATGTTGCTACAAGAACTTGGGTATGCTTTGCAGTTGCAAGAAGAAGCTGACAGCCACGCGCCGCTTCGCGCGGAGCATCAGTATCTCTATTTTATGGAACGCGGCCCGCTTTCATTGCGCTCGAAAGAGCAACAATCGAACGCGAAAGCATGCCTGCAAGTACAAGGAAAGACTTTGTTAGACATGGCGAGCTGCGATTATCGCGATGCCCAGACGCAATCCCAGTCGAAGCATTTGATACGCATGATCATTAATCACTTGTTGGGTGACAAAATTCTCCATACCCGTCAATTGATACGCGAAATGCGCTGATCGTAATTGCCAAACATCTATGGCTAAACTAAGTGTCAATCTCAATAAAATCGCCCTGCTGCGGAATACGCGGTCTTTGGGTATCCCCAGTGTCACGCGCGCGGCCGACATCGCAATCAACGCTGGTGCCGAAGGTATTACCGTGCATCCCCGCCCAGATGCCCGGCACGTCAGAGGGGATGACGTGCGCGATCTAGCCGCGTTGGTGAAGGCGAGACCTGGCATCGAGTTCAATATTGAAGGCAATCCTTTTCACAATCTGCTTGAGTTTGTCCGCGAGGTTCGTCCGCATCAATGCACGCTGGTGCCAGACGAAAGTGGACAATTCACCTCAGACCATGGTTGGGATTTACGGAAAAATGCAGTAAGTCTCAGGCCAATTGTTGCCGAACTGAAATTGCTCGACATACGCGTGAGTCTGTTTATGGACCCCGCTCCGGAGGCTTTGTCGCTGGTTCGAGCGTTGGGTGCTGATCGAATTGAGCTCTATACCGAACCATACGCAATAGCGTTTGGGACAAAGTCTCGGCAAGATGTTCTGAATCGGTATATCGAGACAGCCAGCGTAGCGCATGCCGAAGGTTTAGGTATAAATGCCGGCCATGACCTGAATCTTGAAAATTTGCCAGCATTTATCAGCGCGATTCCCCAGTTAATGGAGGTATCCATTGGTCATGCATTAGTCGCAGATGCCCTGGAAATCGGTCTGTCTGCGGCCGTGAAGCGCTATGTCACTGCTGCACGCGGAGAGGCCCCGTGATTTACGGAATCGGCACAGACCTTGTAAATATCAAGCGTATCGAAGAAACGCTCTTTCGTTTTGGTGATCGCTTTTTGCAGAGGATCCTGAGCGAAGAAGAGGTTGCCGAATGTGCCAAATCTGCACAGCCTGCACGCTTTGTGGCTAAACGTTTTGCTGCTAAAGAGGCATTTTCAAAAGCTTATGGCACGGGGATTGGAGAGAGTATCGGATGGCATGACATCCGTATAACCCATGATACGTTGGGAAAGCCGCTGATTGAAACCAGCGCGGTACTCAGGGATAAACTTCAAGCACTAGACATTACACAGATGCATCTCTCGATTACAGATGAAGCCGAGCAAGCGCTGGCATTCGTCGTGATTGAACAACACTGATTACTTACTGCTGGATGTAAATCTATGACTTTGACTCTACCCCTCGGCCCAGTGATGACCGATGTTACCGGCCTGAAACTCAATGGGGACGACGTGCTTCGATTGCAGCACCCGCTGACGGGTGGCGTGATTTTATTCGCTCGTAATTTTGAATCCCCTGAGCAACTAAAAACGCTAACAGCTAGCATTCATGCGTTGCGCGAGCCGGCACTGCTCATTGCGGTAGACCACGAAGGGGGACGGGTTCAAAGATTCCGCACCGGTTTCACCAGGATTCCCCCAATGCGATTGCTGGGCCAGCAATGGGACATTTCACCCGAGGCAGCAACCGTGTCGGCAAAAAATGTCGGTTATGCCATGGCGACAGAACTTGTCAGCCATGGTGTCGATTTCAGTTTCGCACCTGTACTCGACGTGGACTGGGGTGAATCCGGCGTGATAGGTGATCGCGCATTTCACCAAGATCCAATGGTGATCGCCGAGTTAGGCAAGGCCATAATGGCAGGAATGGCGCAAGCAGGGATGGCGTCTGTCGGTAAGCATTATCCTGGACACGGCTTTGTGCGCGCTGATTCGCATCACGAAATTCCGCTCGATGATCGTAGCTTTGATGAAATTGACAAAGCGGATCTGATTCCGTTTCGCGCACTAGCGAAGCATGGAATGACCGCCGTGATGCCTGCGCACGTTATATATTCGCAAGTGGATGCATTGCCCGCTGGTTTTTCATCAAAATGGCTAAAGGATATTCTGCGCAACGAGTTGGGTTTTGATGGTCTGATATTCAGCGACGATCTATCCATGGAAGGTGCGGCTTCGGCGGGTAATGTCACACAGCGCGCGCATGCAGCGCTGAATGCTGGTTGCGATATGGTGCTTTTGTGTAATGATCCCGCGCGTGCCGATGAACTATTAAAAGGCTTGACCGTGGACGGCGTTATTGCCGGCGTTGATTTATCCCGGCGCCTACAGGGCATGCGCGGCAAATCTCGCACGCAAGACGTCACTGGTTATTTGGCGGCGCGAGACGCAGTTTTGTCCTTGGCCCAATCCAGCCCAACTTGATCCGAGCTGGTATTACTTGCGATATTTTCTGCCGTGTCGTCGATAATTTTGGCGATATTGGCGTTACATGGCGGCTCGCACGTCAACTGACGAACGAGTACAGCATGCAGGTTCGCCTGATTGTCGATAATCGCGGCAGTTTTAGCAGCATAGAACCAGCCATCGACATTGCCTCTGAACACCAGCAAATAAACGGCGTCACGGTAATTAGCTGGCGCCGCGCTTGCGATGTCATTCCCGCCGAACTTGTTATTGAGGCATTTGCCGTGAATTTACCGGAGCAGTACATAGCTGCGATGGCGACAAAGCTCATTAGTCCGGTGTGGATCAACCTTGAGTATCTGAGTGCTGAGTCGTGGGTTGGTGAACACCATTTGTTGCCCTCACCGCACTCAAAACTGTCGTTAACCAAGTACTTTTTTTTCCCCGGATTTAGGCGCAATACCGGCGGAATTATCTGTGAGCGTACCTTGCTGGCGGAAAGAGATGCGGTTGCTTTTTCAACGCAGACAAAAAGATTACATGTTTTTTTGTTCGCGTACCAGAACGCTGCTAGCGACAACTTGCTTCGAGCAATAGCAGAAGCGGGGGACGATTTACGATGTACGGTGCCCGAGGGGACTATCGCGGCGAACTCGGCGCTTAGCAATCGTATTTCCGACGATATGGCGAACGCGCTAGCAATAGACGTAATTCCGTTTTCCACCCAACAAGCGTTTGATGCGTTGCTGTGGAGACACGATGTGCTTTTCGTCCGCGGCGAGGACTCCTTTGTGCGTGCACAGTGGGCGGCTAAACCGTTTGTTTGGCAGATTTATCCACAGAGCGACGACGCGCATTGGGTGAAATTGAACGCCTTTCTTGATCTTTATTGCGTCGGACTTGACGTTCAGGCAGCTTCGGCAATACGCCAACTTTGGTGCGCCTGGAACGCGGAAGACCACTCCAATATCGCCGCCGCTTGGCGGCTATTTATAGCCCAACTGTCCATCCTGCAAGCGCATGCAATCATGTGGTCGAAAAAGCTTGCTGGTATGCCTGATTTAGCAGCTAATTTATTGAGTTTTTACCAAAAAACCACTAAAATTTAGGGCTTTGCTGGCATTCGTTGCGTGGCAATGTAACTCTTTAACAAGCTTCAGGATCAAAAAATGAAAATCGCTCAAGAACTCCGCGCCGGTAATGTCGTGATGATTGGCAAAGACCCAATGGTTGTACTTAAAGCCGAGTACAGCAAAGGTGGCCGCAATGCAGCAGTCGTTAAGATGAAATTTAAGAATTTACTCACGTCTTCCGGAATGGAAACTGTTTACAAAGCTGATGATAAGTTTGATGTAGTGCAATTGGAACGCAAAGAAGTGACATATTCTTATTTCGCTGACCCACTCTATGTGTTCATGGACAGTGAATATAACCAATTTGAAGTTGAAGGCGAGAATATGGGCGATGCGCTCAACTATCTCAATGACGGCATGGCTTGCGACGTGATTTTTTATGACGGCAAGGCTATCTCAGTTGAACTGCCAACGTCGGTTGTACGTGAAATCGAAACTGAACCAGCTGTGCGTGGTGACACATCAGGAAAGGTGTTGAAGCCTGCAACAATCAAGCCGACCAATTTCAAGGTTTCAGTGCCTTTGTTTTGTGAAAGTGGCGACAAAATTGAAATTGATACGCGCACTGGTGAATATCGCCGCAGAGTCTAGAAAAGCCTGCGCTACAAAATCAAGGGCACGGATTTCTGTGCCCTTCGCATTTGCGGGGTCAAAATCATGACGACACGATCCCCAAAGAGGTGATCATTGGCCTTTAAATTGGACTGCCGCAATTGCCCTCGTCTCGCCGCATTCTTAAACGGCGTAAATGCGACGTATCCAGACTACTTTCGAACTAGTTCCGTTTGAAACCGGCTTTATTGATCGTTATGTTCGATAGCTCCCATTGCTCTCGTTACAATACCAACACCCGTCGACTGACTGAGATGATGTTCCACGACGTTTTTGCCGCAATCCTTGCCCAAATAAATTCTTAATGCAAAGCAAGCTCGACAAGCTTCGCGCCATGAGCGATTTAACCTTCGACCCCAAACCCATTCTTGCGCAGTTGCCGAACTTGCCGGGCGTGTATCGAATGAAAAATACCGTTGGCGAGGTGATTTACGTCGGCAAGGCCCGCGACCTCAAGAAACGTGTGTCGTCGTATTTTGTGAAGCAGCATGCTAGCCCGCGCACTGCCCTAATGGTGTCGCATATTGCAGCTATCGAGACGACGGTAACGAGAAGTGAATCCGAAGCACTGCTGCTCGAAAATAACCTGATCAAGTCGCTGGCACCGCGATATAACGTTTTATTTCGTGACGATAAAAGCTATCCCTACATAATGGTGACTGGGCACGCCTTTCCGCAGATCCGGTTCTATCGCGGCGTACATGTGAAGCCAAACCGGTACTTTGGACCATTTCCGTCGACGTGGGCGGTACGCGAAACGCTTCATCATTTGCAGAAAGTATTCAAACTGCGCACTTGCGATGACGGTGTTTATTCGCACCGCTCGCGGCCATGTCTCCTGCATCAGATTGGTCGTTGTTCTGCACCGTGTGTTGGTCTAATTGATGCAGCAAGCTATCAACGCGATATCAACAATGCTGAGCTTTTTCTGCAAGGCAAAGAAACCGAAGTATTGGAAAATCTCGACCAAAAGATGGAAACGGCGGCTCTGGCACTGCAATTTGAGGCGGCGGCAGGTTTTCGCGACCAGATTCGCTCTTTGCAACGAGTGCTTACAAAGCAGTTTGTCGAATCGTCTAACGAACGCGATGCCGATGTCATTGCTGGTCTGGAAATGTCTGGCACTTGGTGTGTCAATCTTGTGATGATCCGGGGCGGCCGGCATCTTGGCGACAAGAGCTTTTTTCCAGTAAACGCCGGGGACGCAGATTTGCAAACCATCATCAGCGCATTTGTTGATCAGCACTACAGCGCGCAGACACCGCCTGCGCAGCTCATCATGGAGGGCAAGTTTGAAACAGACGAATGGCAGCAGGTACTTACCGAGATCGCGGGACGCAAAGTGACAGTCATCACCCGACCAATTGGTGAAGGCAAAATGTGGATGGGTATGGCATCCAAAAATGCCAGATACGCCCTTGAACAGCGAATGGCAGAAAAGGCATCTCAGGAAAAAAGACTTTTGCTGATGCAGGAGGCGCTGGAAATGGATACCCTGCAACGGGTCGAGTGTTTCGATGTTTCGCACACGATGGGAGAGGCTACCGTCGCTTCGTGTGTCGTGTTTGATTACGGCACCATGCAGCCATCACAATATCGGCTGTACAACATTTCTGGCATCACGCCTGGCGATGATTACGCGGCGATGCGCGACGTCCTCTTTCGCCGTTACAAGAAAGTTGCGGAACAGCCGGAAGATGAAGTCGCGCCACGCTTGAGACCTGATTTAGTACTAATTGACGGCGGCAAGGGCCAGCTCGGCGTCGCCGAAGACGTGATGAACGAACTCGGTTTGGGCGAAATTCAACTCATAGGTGTTGCTAAAGGTGAGGAGAGAAAGCCCGGGCTCGAGACACTCATTTTTGGTAATACTCGACGAGAGCTCCATCTACCGAGGGAAAATGTCGGTTTCCATTTGATCCAGCAAATACGTGACGAGGCACATCGTTTTGCCATTACCGGCCACCGCGCCCGTCGCGCAAAGAAGCGTAATACTTCACGGCTTGAAGACATCGTCGGCGTAGGGCCGAAACGGCGTAAAGCATTATTGGCACAATTTGGTGGCTTACAAGGCGTGACTGCAGCGAGTATCGACGACCTTGCGAATGTCGATGGCATCAGCCGCGAAATGGCAGAAACGATCTACAACGAATTTCACGGTTGAACCGTTAGAATGTCAATGTGGTTCTGAATCTACCAAATCTGCTCACTTGGCTCCGCATTGCAGCGATCCCGCTGTTTATTGCCGTGCTGTACGTTGACGACTCATGGCTGACCCAGCACCAAGCAAATATCATCGCGACATCGATTTTTGTGGCTGCAGCAGTCACTGATTGGCTTGATGGGTATCTTGCTCGCAAATGGAACCAGACATCTGCATTTGGCGCATTTCTGGATCCTGTAGCCGACAAACTCATGGTTGCAGCAGCACTCATTGTGCTTGTAGAACTTGGCCGCACCGATGCGATCGTCGCGTTGATCATTATTGGTCGTGAAATTACTATCTCAGCACTGCGCGAATGGATGGCGCAAATTGGGCAATCCAAGAATGTCGCTGTGTCGATGTTGGGCAAGATCAAAACAGTATCGCAACTCGTGGCGATTCCTTTTTTACTCTATGACGGGTTGCTATTTTCGACAATCGATTGTCGATTGACAGGGCGAATCCTGATCTGGGTGGCGGCTGTGCTGACGATCTGGTCGATGTTTTACTATTTGAAAGCGGCTTTTTCGCCCGCTAAAACAGACTAGCCGTAGGAACGCATCGGATACCTGTCATGTGTCCTGAGACTGATGATGTCGTTGCAACATGGCGTCAAACTCGACAATTGGCAGCGCCGCACTGAAAAAATAGCCTTGGTAAGCGTCGCAGCCTTGTGCGGCGAGAGTCGCCCGTTGCGCTTCGGTTTCAACCCCCTCCGCAATTACCTCAAGATCCAGCGCGCGCGCCATGGCGATCACTGCCGATACGATGGCAGCGTCCTCTCGGTCATGAAGCATATCGGACACGAATGTTTTGTCAATTTTGAGAGTATCGATCGGGAAACGTTTCAAGTGCGAAAGACTTGAGTAGCCGGTGCCAAAATCGTCTATCGCAACACGAAGGCCCAGTTCGCGCAGCGCCTTCAATACTTTGCCGACCCCATCCGGATCGCGCAGCATGCTCGTTTCGGTAATTTCGATCTCGATACAATCCGGCCTGCATTGTTCCCGTGCAAGCTGATCTTTGATACGCTCAATCAAATTCACTGCGCGAAACTGCCCGGCAGCAAAGTTAACTGCAAGGCGCATGTCGCCGTAGCCCTTTTCCCGCCAACGCCGAAGCTGGACAAATGCGCTATCAAGCACCCAGTTGCCGATCTCATGCATCAAGCCAGCTTCTTCCGCGAGCTGTACAAATTCACCGGGCATCACCAAACCTCGCAGCGGATGATGCCAACGCAACAATGCTTCCGCACCGATAATTCGCCCGCTTCGCATATCTATTTTTGGCTGGTAATAAAGTTCAAATTCGTTTCCAACCAACGCCGAACGCAACGAATTTTCTAACAGACGCGTCGCAGCACCTTGTTCAGCGAGTTCCACGGAGAAAAACTGGAACGCGTTTTTACCGAGTTCTTTAGCACGGTACATCGCCATATCTGAATTCTTCAGCAAGGTTTCCACGTCACTCGCGTCGTCTGGAAACAGGCTAATGCCAATCGACGCTGAAACATGTATCTCGTGGCCTTCAATGCTGGTCGGCTGTCGAACTTGATCCAGTATCTTGGACGCAACGAGACGCGCCGGACCGAGGTCCTCAAGTTGTTCGAGCACAACCATGAATTCGTCACCCGAGAGGCGCACTAAAAAATCACTTTCGCGCAAAGTACGTTTCAACCGTTCAGCGATCTCCCGCAAAAGCTCATCACCGATACGGTGACCGAGTGTGTCATTGACCTCTTTAAAACGATCCAAATCAATGAATAATGCCGCAACACGCACGCCACTGCGACGCGCACGCGAAATCGCCTGCTGCATGCGGTCCTGCAGCATCGCGCGGTTCGGTAGGCTGGTCAGGCTATCGTGGGTCGCCTGATACACCAGCCGTTCTTCTGCGAACACGCGAGTGGTGACGTCCTGCGTCAAGGACAAGATCGAAACCACGTTGTCAGATTCATCGCGCAGGCTGGAGTTATACCATTCGCACCAGATAATGCTGCCGTCACTGCGGTAGTTGCGATTGAGGCTGGTCGTACGGGGGTGGCTCGCGTCGAGCAGGCGCATATTTACCGCAGCAAATTGCGGATCGTCGTCTTCAACGACAAAATGCCAGTCGCGGAAGTGTTTGCCTAGCACCTGTGTTTGCGTCCAGCCGAAAATCTTCTCTGCTTGCGGGGACCATCGTCGAACATGAAATTCGTGATCCCATTCAATAACCGCAAGCGGCGAATTCTCAAAGTGCGAAGTGAGCATCCAGTTGGCACGTCGCAGCGCGATTTCGGCACGCTTCAATTCATCAATATCGGTGGCAGCGAAATAGATACCGATCACTAAGCCGTCGGCATCAAAGCGTGGCGAATATCTCAATGTCATCCAGCGTTCATCTCCATCGCCGTATTTGGCTGGGCGTTCAACCGAGACGGTCTCACCGTTAAGTACACGTTCCAGCATTGGCTTGGCTTCGTCGAATCGCGTATGGCCCAATATTGTCGATAGATGTTTACCGATGAGCTCATCGCGGCTTTTTCCTAACGACGTCTCTAGAGGACGATTGACCAGGCGATAGCAAAACGACCGGTCGAAGTACGCCATCGGATACGGCAGGCTATCCATCGCACTACGTAGCTCCAACTCCCGACTTTCAAGTTCCACCTGCGCCGTCTTGATGTCATGAATATCGGTACCCACCACGTAGAGTCCCTGCACGTTTCCGTTGGGGCCAAAGTCGGGAACGGTGCGTATACGATGCCAGCGGGGCCCGACAACGGTATCAACCAGCCGCTCGTAGACGACCGTTTCACCCATCAACGCCTGTTTTACGAACGGCGTCGCCAATTCAGCAGCTGCGTGTCCAAGCACTTCTCCCGTCGTCCGACCCATGACCTCATGGCGCGCTCTACCGCGCAGCGCCAGAAACGCATTATTGACAAACTTATAACGGCGCTCAGTATCGATGTAGGCAATCGATTCCGGAATATTGTCGGTGAATAGTCTCAGCTGCCGTTCTTGTTGCTGCAGGCTTTCGCGCATCACAACATCATCATGAATATCGGTCAGGACGGTATAAATGCCCGCAACCGTGCCATCCTCGCGTATG
>JANNRY010000410.1:0-1816 GCA_031401935.1 Betaproteobacteria bacterium
GCGAGATGTTTTTCCGCATTCTGTGGCGCATGTTTTAACATCCACGTGGCAGCATCGCGCGCAGCCTTGAGCAAATCAACATCACGCTCAATGTCGGCAAAACGCAGCAACGGCGCGCCCGATTGACGCGCGCCCAAATGCTCGCCTGGGCCGCGAATCAATAAATCCTGCCGTGCAATTTCAAAGCCGTCAGTCGTTTCGAATATCACTTTCAGTCGCGCCCGTGCCGTTTCGCCCAAAGGGTTTTGATACAACAGTACGCAGGTACTTTGCTTGGCACCGCGTCCAACACGTCCGCGCAGCTGGTGTAATTGCGCCAATCCCATACGCTCGGCGTGCTCGATCACCATCAGCGTCGCGTTGGCAACATCGACGCCGACTTCAATGACCGTGGTCGCAACAAGTAACTGTATGTCATTGGCAAGAAAACGCGACATCACTTCTTGTTTTTCTGCCGCTTTCATGCGGCCATGAACAAGACCCACATTGAGTGTGGGCAACGCAAGTGTCAGTGCTTCCAGTGTTTCAACTGCCGTTTTCAATTGCAGGGTTTCGGATTCCTCGATTAGCGGGCATACCCAATACACCTGCGCGCCGTCAGCACAGGCGCTGCTGACGCGCTCAATGATTTCATCGCGCCGCGAATTGGAAACCAATTTTGTAACGATTGGCGTGCGGCCCGGCGGTAGCTCATCAATGACCGAAACATCAAGGTCCGCGAAATAACTCATCGACAATGTGCGCGGAATCGGTGTGGCGCTCATCATCAACTGGTGGGATTCGGCGGATTCGCTGCCGGTCTTGCCTTTTTCGCGCAAGGCCAATCGCTGGCCCACGCCGAAGCGATGCTGCTCGTCAATGATGGCGAGACCCAGTTTCGCGAACGACACACTATCCTGAAACAGCGCGTGTGTACCGATGGCGAGTTGCGTTTTGCCTGATGCAATTTCTTCCAGCGCTGCGCGTTTTTCTCTTACCTTCAAGCTGCCAGTGAGCCACGTTACGGTGACATCCAACGGCAATAGCAACGCGGACAATTTTCGGTAATGCTGCTCAGCCAGAATTTCGGTCGGGGCCATCAATGCAGCTTGGTAGCCATTGTCGATGGCTTGGGCTGCGGCAAGCGCGGAAACGACTGTCTTGCCGCTGCCCACGTCGCCTTGCAGCAGACGCTGCATGGGGTGCGGCGCGGCAAGATCAATGGCGATTTCCCGCCAAGCGCGCAATTGCGCCTCAGTCAATTCGAAGGGCAGTGATTTCTTGAACGCGTCGGTGAGCTTGTTTTTGGTGGTAAGTTTTGGCGCGGTCTTGGCATCGCGGGCTGCACGCGCTTTTTTCATCGCCAATTGTTGCGCAAGCAGTTCATCAAACTTGATGCGCCGCCATGCCGGATGAGTGCGCTCGGCCAGACTGGCGAGCGATGCATTTGGCGGTGGACGATGCAGGGTCAGCATGCTTGGTGTGAAATCCGGGAGTGTCAGTTTTTTTCGCACAGTATCTGGCAGCGCATCATCGAGTTGATGATTGCTTTCCAGATTTTTGAGTGCGCGATCAATCAATCGCCTCAACTGTATTTGCGAAAGTCCGGCGGTAGTCGAATATACCGGCGTCAGCGCTTCTGGCACCGGGTCTCCCTCGCTCACGATGTGATAACGCGGGTGCACCATCTCGGTACCAAAAAATCCCTGCCGCACTTCGCCGAACAGACGCACACGTTTGCCAGGTGCGAGTTGCTTGACCTGACTACCGTAAAAATTCAGGAAGCGAATGTAAATGGTGTCGTTACCGTCTTTGGCCTGCACCACCAGTTGGCGGC
>JANNRY010000411.1:0-4013 GCA_031401935.1 Betaproteobacteria bacterium
CGGACGACCTCAGGGTGCGCGTGACCAAGAATTGCGGGGCCCCATGACCCCACATAATCGATGAACTTGTTGCCATCTACATCGAGAAGGTAGGCGCCGTTGGCTTCACGGAAAAAAATTGGCGTCCCACCAACAGCGCGAAAAGCACGTACCGGCGAATTAACGCCGCCTGGGATAACCCGCTGGGATCTTTCGAAAAGTGATTTGCTATTTGTGAACATGATTTCCATTTGTAAAAAGATTGCTGAATTCGCGCGCGCGGTGCTCGACGTTTTGAGCGTCAAACAGGCCCGAAATTACCGCCACCGCATCGACTTTGGCTGATATCAATTGCTGCGCATTGTCTATCGTGATTCCGCCGATAGCAACAATGGGTGTCCCAAACCGGGCTTTCGCCAAGCGAATGAGCTCGAGATCCGCTCTCTGCGCTCGCGGCTTGGTCGGGGACGAAAAAAAGCTACCGAATGCAATGTAATCCGCACCTGCTCTGACTGCAGTTTCTGCCCGCGACAGTTCGTTATAGCAGGACACGCCAATCAGGAACCGCCTTGAAGAACAACTTCTCGCGCACTGCTCACGGATTTGCGGAAACGTGGACAAATCATAATCGTCGCGCCCCAAATGTACGCCATCTGCGCCCACCGACAAAGCAAGCTCGATATTGTCGTTGACAATAAACATCGTGCTGGTTGCGTGAGTGGCCGCACGAATTGCTTCGGCTTGCCTTCTGGCGATGTCCCGCGAAGTACGCTTGCCTCTATATTGCACAGCGCTGGCACCACCAGCAATGGCATGACGGACTTGTTCCACAAGAGTGACCGTGTCGAGCGTATCGGGCGTGATGGCATACAATCCTCGCATCATGAGGTGTTCTATCGGTCAGCCCCAGCGGGCCGGCGAATGTCGGCTCGATCCGTGGCAGACTTTGTTTCATCGTCATCGTCATCATCTCGCGCCCAAAACAAGCGATCCGGAACAAGCTGTCCCATACCGGGTCGGAAACCGAACTTTAAGGATTGCCACGTATATTCTTGTGCTTCGCGTGCTGCCTCAGAAATATCGAGTCCGCGTGCAATTGTCGCCGCGAGCGCAGATGCAAGTGTGCAACCCGATCCGTGATAGCTGCCCGGAAGACGTTGCCATGTGTCGCTGCGCAACATGCCTCGTTCGAAGAATAAAGTGTTAATCACTTCAGGCGTTGATTCGTGGGTGCCCGTAACCAGAACGTATTCGCAACCCATCTCAATCAAGCGAATTGAGAGTCTCTCGATGCTAACCCCCTCCTCCTCATCCTCCTGCATCAGGCGACGTAATTCAGGTGTGTTTGGCGTGATAACAGTGGACTGGGGGATAAGCAACTCCCGGATTGCGGACAAGATATCTTCGTTCGCGAACTCATCACCACGTCCAGATGCCAGCACCGGATCGAGTATCAGCGGAATCTCTGGGTAGTCCGACACGATCTCAGCAATCACTGAAACGTTTTCGGCACTACCTAGCACACCGATTTTGAATGCGGCGACTGGGATATCTTCTAGTATTGCTCGCGCCTGATCGGCAACCCAATCAGCATCTATCGGTAAAACTCCCTCCACACCAGAGGTGTCCTGCACTGTAATCGCTGTGACCACAGACAAGGGATGACAGCCCATGCTTGCCAGAGTCAATACATCGGCTTGGATACCAGCTCCACCCGAAGGATCGCTTGCCGCGAAAGACAAGACGGCTGGCGGCGCTTTGATGAAATTGGGCATGGTTAACTTAACTGTGTTGAAAAGGTGCAAAGCGAAAAATACGCGTATGGCATGCAACCAGCATAGCCGCTAAAATACTTGTTGTTTTGGCAACGTGCGGGCCGTCCGGCACGCCTGCCATCACAAACTATTGTAGCCCTTGAAAGCCGAGAATGGATTTGTCACAACCTACTGCGGCCAATAAAACCTGGATGTGTCTGGTCTGCGGACTGATGTATGAGGAATTGGTTGGATGGCCGGACGACGGCATAAGCGCGGGTACACGGTGGGAGGACGTGCCAATTAGTTGGTGTTGTCCAGAGTGCGGTGCGCGCAAAGAAGATTTTGAAATGGTCGAAATCTGAATGCGAACGGCACTACACACAAATGTGCAAAGTCAGTTATCTGCAAACATTTTTGAAATCAAACTGTTCGTTGTTGTTTCTTTTCGCAAAGCGGGATAACCTTTACTGCGCGTAATCGAGCAGACTTCATGAAAAGCTATGGCTTGGTGGAAGTCTCGGCACGGCACAATGATGTTAAAAGTATTGTGGGCGATTTGCAGATACCATAGCAGGCTATACAATATTAGATTGTGTCCAATATGGCACGTCCGTTCAGGAAAAGAGCCTCGTGAGCGAAGCAAAGCCGTTGTCAGGTGTGAGAGTGATGGTGATCGACGATTCGAATACGATTCGTCGTTCCGCCGAAATTTTCTTGATGCAGGCGGGCTGCCAAGTCATTCTGGCTGAGAATGGTTTTGACTCACTCGCAAAGATTGCGGACCACCATCCGGACCTCATATTTGTAGATGTCATGATGCCGAGACTGGACGGATATCAAACCTGCGCGCTTATCAAAAAAAATGCAAAATTCAAAGTCACCCCAGTGATCATGTTGTCATCCAAGGACAGCTTGTTTGACAGAGCACGTGGGCGCATGGTCGGATCGGACGAATATCTCACCAAGCCATTTTCAAAAGATAGTTTGTTAAAAACCGTCGAGGCGCATCTGCCTGATCGCCATACCGGCACTATCGAATAGCACTACAAGACATACTACAAAAATCTAACGTATCAAACATCACGATTGGAGCAAAACATGGCCGTCAAAAAAATCCTCATCGTTGACGACTCTCCCACCGAGCGCGCATTTCTTGAAGGGCTGCTGGTGAAGTCTGGTTATAGCGTTGTCATTGCCAACAGCGGCGAAGAAGGCGTTGAAAAGGCAAAGGCAGAATTGCCAGACCTAATTTTGATGGACGTAGTCATGCCCGGGCTCAATGGCTTTCAAGCCACGCGCGCCATCACGCGAGATGAATCGACGAAACATATCCCCGTGTTCATTTGTACTACCAAAGATCAGGAAACGGACAAGATCTGGGGAATGCGTCAGGGTGCCAAGGACTATTTGGTCAAGCCCGTGAATGGCGTGGAATTAATTTCAAAGATCAAGGCGCTGGGCTAAGCGTCCGCGCTTCTCCAGCACCCACCGCTCATGGCAAGAAAAACCAGTCTTCGCGAATTTCAGCAGGGCGTCGCACAGCGCCTGCGCGATGCGGCATCGCGCAAAACGGTTTTATCAAGGCTTGGCTTTCAGGTGGGCGACGAGAATTGGCTAGTTAGCCTTTCGGATGTCTCCGAAGTAATTCCGGTTCCAAAAATTGTGCACGTGCCAATGACGTTGCCTTGGTATCGCGGGGTTGCCAACATACGTGGAAAGCTTTATTCGATTACTGATTTTGCCGGTTATCAGGGACACCTGCCGATAGGGCCCGGCATGGAACGACGCGTAATTCTCGTCGCGGAAAAATTGATTGAAGGATCGGGACTTGTCGTGAGTCGTATGCTGGGCTTGCACAATCCAGCGCAATTTACACCAGAAGAAATCGAAGATGGTATCGCTCGCCCGTGGATAGCGGGGGCGTATCGCGATGTAAATGGTACGCGCTGGTACGAGTTGGATTTGTCTGGACTGACACGAGATACACGTTTTCTCGAAGCAGGTATCGTGACTGCGACTACCGCCGCTTAGCGGTGTTGGTAACACTCATATTTAGCACGCAACGGAGAAGCCATGGCACTCAAACTACCGTCCCTTTTGAACAAGGGCAACGACAAAACCGGGACGAAGACGAGCTCGCCTGTAGCGGCATCCACTGGCGGCAAGTCTTCGGGTTCCTTTTTCGAGAAGCTGCTCGGACGAAAAAAAATCTCGGCCGCCGCTTCTAAGGTCAGCTCGGGGAAAGAGCCGAAAGCAGGTGTCGACCCGACGACCGGG
>JANNRY010000412.1:0-2038 GCA_031401935.1 Betaproteobacteria bacterium
GTCTTGGGAGCACGAGGCATTCCTTTCAAACGGCTCGATATTGATTACGCCTTCCACAGCCCCGCCATGGATAGGTGGGGAGATTGACGAAACGTCCGCGCCAAGGGAGCAGACCAGCCCAATTGACTGCGCAGCCTGAAATGATGGCTTGATTGGCAGCACTCCAAACCCGCTGCGGCGAGCCGTCATTGCGGGTGAGGGTGGTGATGACGCGACCGGGCTGCGCATGCTCTTTGGCGTTTTCTTTTACCGCGTCATTTAGATAACCTCGCAACACAGCGTGCGGACCGATTTCGATAAAAACATTGATACCTTTAGTCTGCAATCCCTTCACTGCCTGAGCAAACAACACCGGCAAGCGAATGTTATGCCACCAGTAGGCAGCGCGCAGTTCACGTCCGTCCAGTAGCTCACCCGTCACAGTCGAGAAAAACGGAATGGACGTTTCACTGGGGCGCAATTTGACAAGTGCATTGAGCACTTCCAGTTCAATGCCATCCATGGCGGGGCTGTGGAAGGCGTAATCAATATCGAGCCGTTTGAAAGGAATGCCTCGTGCTCCCAAGACGCCTTCGAATGCCGTTAAGGCATCAGTTGTACCCGCGACGGTGACGCTTCGATTGCTATTAATACCCGCGATCACCATCGGCCCGCCGAGATTTAATTCCTCGATTAGCGCAGCAGTATTTTTTGCGTCGGTCAGCACCGCGCTCATCGCACCCAGACTTTTGGTTCTACCCTGAAGCTGGCTACGGTGATAAATAACTTCAACGGCCGCCGCCAATGACAGTGCGCCAGAAGCCCACGCTGCTGCGACTTCGCCCACACTGTGCCCCGCAACCGCCGTGGGCATGATGCCCCTGTGACGAAGCATTTGCGTAATGCCGACCTGCAACGCGAACAGCGCCGGTTGCGCAATCTCTGTGCGTTCATAAGGATTTTGGCATGCAACATCAACAACATCACCAGCTAATTCTGCCTCCAGCGAGTAGTCGGCAAAACGCTGAAAAATAACATCGACTTCACGCACCGCATTGCGGAAAATTACATCCTCGGCCAATAACGTCTTGCCCATGCCAACCCACTGCGAGCCGTTACCGGAATATATAAACGCCGGCCCGACAGGTGATTCGAGCGCGACCCCCTGATCGATACCACTGTTCTTGTCTGCCCCCGACGCGAGACTTTGCAGCGCCACGATGACTGATTCGGATGAGTGCGCAAAAATGATGGCGCGGTAATCGTGCCAATCCCGCGCAAAGCAGGTGTTGAAGGCGATATCGTATAGCGGCAAATGCGGCTTCGCCTTCATGAATGCAGCGAATTCGGATGCGGCGACGCTGAGCGCTGCGTTGCTTTTTGCTGAAATGATGATCGGCACATCGTGAATATTTGTCGGCCGGGGTGCTTTTCCGATTGGACTGTCGTAGCTCTCCAGAATGACGTGTGCATTTGCGCCACCAAAGCCAAACGAATTGGTACCGACGATCAATTTGCCGTTTTTCTTCAGCGGCGTATTTTCACGCGCGACCTCAATGTTCCAGTCTTCGAAATGGATGTTCGGATTTGGATTCTTGATGCCAATGGTGGCTGGCACAACACGGTGTTGAACGCAGTGCAACGCCTTGACCAAACCCGCCACGCCGGAGGCCGCTTCCAGGTGCCCCATATTGCTTTTGACCGAACCAATCAATAGCGGGTGCCCTGCGCGTCTGCGCTTGCCGATTGCCATGCCCAACGCATGAGTCTCGATAGGGTCGCCAACGGCTGTACCAGTGCCGTGGGCTTCGATGTAGTCAATATCATCTGGCGCGATATTGGCATTTGCGTAAACTTCCCCAAGCAGTGCACTTTGCGCGGCCGAGCTTGGCACAGTGAGCCCTGATTTGCGGCCATCCGTATTGACGCCAGTATTGGCGACGACCGCTAGAATCTGATTGCCGTCGGCGACTGCAGCATCGTAATCTTTCAGAAAGAAAATACCGCCGCCTTCGGAACGGACATATCCGTCACCGTCAGCATCAAACACATTACAGCG
>JANNRY010000413.1:0-4037 GCA_031401935.1 Betaproteobacteria bacterium
TTATTGCGTCCCAGATCGCCGGTACCTGCTGCGAGACTTGCGCGATATTCGTTCGCGCCGCCTTCGGTCGAGGTGCTGACCCCGCCACCTAACTCAAGACCCTGGAAATCCTTGCGCAATATGATGTTAATGACGCCGGCAATGGCGTCTGAACCATAAATATGCGATGCGCCCGCTTTTAGAATCTCGATGCGATCTACAGCCGATGCTGGAATCGAGTTGATATCCACAAAGCTGTCGCTGATGTTCTGAGCGAAACCATAGGCTGCCAAGCGGCGACCGTTGATAAGGGTCAAGGTATTTTTTGCGCCAAGACCGCGCAGCCCGATGCCCGATGCGCCCGGCGCGAAGCTGTTTACGCCACCCGCTTCATTGAAGCTATTGCCTTGATTGATCGACAAGCCACTGAGCACTTCGGCAATTGTGTTACGGCCGGAAGCGACAATTTCTTCGCGGGTAATAATCAGAACGGGTGCAACCGTTTCAGTATCGACACGCTTGATGTTGGAACCGGTAACTTCAATTTTTTCGACTTTTTGAGGAGCCGGGGTTTGCGCTTGTGCAAACGCCATTGGTGTCACGATTAACGCCGCCAGCAATGCTTGGGGCAACAATTTCATTTTTGAGTGAATCATTTAGGCCTCGTCATGGTTACAAAACAAAAACTATGGGTACGTTGCTGTTGATTTTGTCAACAGAACGCAATAAAACGATGTAAACCAGTAAAGTTTAGCGTCTGACGATGCACTTAGCCATAATTTTTGCGGAATGTCGCATTTATGCAACATTAGTGTGTATTGGGCGCAATCCCGCATGATGTAGGAAGAAGTTGGTGGAATGACGCACAAGCTTCGGAAAAAACCTCGCTCTTTAGACTTAACACAATCGTTGGCAAAACGTTTGCCATTCGCGCTCATGCCGACCGCTAAACAGGCGGTAATAGGTGACAAGCCAGTAAAGGGGTTTAACATCACCACCGTGCGTGCTATCATGGTGGACTAAGTATATCGTTGTGGGCCTTGCGCCCATTTTTTATTTGTATTGAAGGAATTAGGGCCGATGACGTCTAAATTGGCGCCGCAGGAAATTGTCGCCGCGAGCGTAACGGGGTTAGGTTACGAGTTGGTGGATTTTGAACATTCGGCGCGCGGGTTGATGCGTGTGTTTATCGACAAGCCGGATGGCATTGGCGTTGAGGATTGTGCGAACGTAAGCAATCAACTGACGCGGGTTTTTGCGGTCGAGAACATTGAGTTTGAACGGCTTGAAGTGTCGTCACCGGGACTTGATCGGCCCCTGAAAACATTGGCGCATTTCCGGCAATTCGTTGGGCTGGCAGTGCGGGTGCGCTTGAGTACGGTGATCGACGGTAGAAAACGTTTTGACGGCGTTATCGAAACGGTGGACGGTGAGACGATCGTGTTTGGTTTGCGCGAAGACGACGCTGTTGCGAAGGCCGTAAAACACGTTAAAAAAATTTCGAACGCGAAACGTGGGGGCGCGGATGCCGGTGCCACAAAACTGATTCGTGTGTCAATTGAAAGTATCGATAAAACGCGGCTGATTCCAGAGATTTAATCTGAACCGATCGTCGCGCGACCGAAGAAAAACATTGAAATGAAGCAGGAGCATTGGAAATGAGTCGCGAAATTCTGTTGTTGGTTGATGCCTTGGCACGTGAGAAAAGCGTTCCGCGCGAAACAATCTTTACGGCATTGGAGCAAGCGCTTGCGTCGGCGACCAAACGTCGCTTTACGGACAAATTCCTTCAGGAAGAAGCGGATGTGCGCGTCGAAATCGACCGCCTGACTGGCGAGTACAAGGGCTTTCGTCAATGGGTTGTGGTGCCTGATGAAGAGCACGAAGAGCCTGCGCGTCAAATTGCGATCACCGATGCGCCCGAACGTGGCGAGGGGTTACAGCTTGGCGATGTTATCGAAGAGCCGTTGGAGCCAGTGGACTTTGGCCGTATTGGTGCGCAAACGGCGAAGCAGGTCATTCTGCAAAAAATCCGCGACGCTGAGCGTGAGCAGGTGTTAAGCGATTTTCTGGACCGCGACGAGTTACTCGTTACCGGGACCATCAAGCGTATCGAGCGCGGTAATGTCATTATTGAATCGGGCCGCATCGAAGCGCTGTTGCCACGCGACCAAACAATTCCAAAGGAAAATTTACGCGTTGGGGATCGCGTTCGCGCCTATTTGTTAAAGGTTGATCGTACGTTGCGCGGACCACAACTGGTTTTGTCGCGCATCACGCCCGAACTCATCAAGGTTTTGTTCGAGCTCGAGGTGCCGGAGCTCGAAGAGGGATTACTCGAGTTGAAGGCGGCTGCGCGTGACCCTGGCTTGCGCGCCAAGATTGCAGTGAAGTCGAACGATCCGCGGATCGACCCAATCGGTACATGCGTTGGCATGCGTGGTTCACGTGTGCAGGCAGTCACCGGCGAATTGGCTGGTGAGCGCGTCGATATTATTTTGTGGTCCGCCGATCCCGCGCAATTCGTGATCAATGCGCTGGCGCCAGCCGAAGTCTCATCGATTATTGTCGATGAGGAAAAGCACAGTATGGATGTGGTGGTAGACGAAGAGCAACTTGCGCAGGCCATCGGCCGTGGTGGTCAGAACGTCCGCCTTGCCTCTGAGCTAACCGGCTGGCAGCTCAACATGATGACCGAAGCCGAGGCGAACTCGAAACGTGACACCGAGCATGGCTCCATTCAGGAGTTGTTTATGGCCAAGCTGGATGTGGACGAAGAGGTCGCAAAAATCCTGATTGAAGAGGGATTCAGCAATCTGGAAGAAGTGGCCTACGTGCCGATCAGTGAAATGCTTGAGATCGAATCGTTTGACGAAGATACCGTCAACGAATTGCGTCGTCGTGCCCGTGATGCGCTCGTGACCGACGCGATCAAATCCGAAGAGACAATCGAAACCGCTGCAGATGATTTGTTGGCGATGGAAGGCATGGACGATGACACCGCGCATTTGTTGGCAACGAAGGGTGTGCGCACGATGGAGAATTTGGCCGATCTGGCCATCGATGAGTTAACTGAAATGACCGGCATGGAAGCTGATCGTGCCAAACAACTGATCATGACGGCAAGAGCGCCGTGGTTCGTGGAGCAGCCGGCGTAAAAACAAAGTAGCAATTTGCACAATTTGTTTTTTGCCCCACTCCACCGCTCAATGACACAACCGACAGGATTCGAATGGCACTAACTACCATCGCACAATTTGCCAAGGAGCTAAAGCTCTCGGAGGAGCTTTTGCTTGTGCAGCTAAAGGCTGCAGGCGTCGCCACCAAGACTGCGGCTGACAGCCTTTCGGAAGACGACAAAGCACATCTGCTGACTTATCTGCAGCAAGCGCACGGTCACACGGAAGAAAAGAAAAAGATTACGCTTACGCGCAAGTCGACCACCGAAATCAAGAAATCCGACGCGACTGGCAAGGCACGCACGATTCAGGTCGAAGTTCGCAAAAAACGTACTTTTGTAAAAGTCGAAAAGGTAGAAGCAGTTGAGCCAGAGGTGCCGGTCGAGCCGCCACAACCGATCCTGAACGAAGGTGAGTTAGCCAAGCGCCGCGGCGAAGAGGAACGTCAATCCGCATTGCTGGCCAAGCAGGCTGAAGCAAAAGCAAAAGCTGCTCCAAAGCGTCGTACCAAGAAGGACGAAGAGGTTGCTGAAGAAGTGCCCGCCGTCGTTGCTGATACGACCGAGAAAAAAGTGTCGAAACGCGCAACGGCAAAAGCTGTCGACGAGCCTGCCAAGGTAGACGTAACCGCCGAGGCACCAAAGCCCGACGCTGCAGCGACCGCTGCGGCTGCCGAAAATCGCCCACGTATCGGTGAGCGAGTGGTGCTCAAGAAAGATCCTCCGCCGAGCGAGGGCACGCTGCATCGCCCAGTGTTGAAGCCCGGTGAAAAAGAAGCTAAAGCCGATAAGAAAACGGTCAAGAAGCCGGTCAAACCAGCGGGGTCATGGGCGGACGATTTGTCGAAACGCCGTGGCATCAAGACCCGTGGCGACACGA
>JANNRY010000414.1:0-4323 GCA_031401935.1 Betaproteobacteria bacterium
ATGGCGTAGAACGGCTTATCTTCATCCTGATAAACAAATTCGTTCACGCTTAACGTTGGCACCAGCGGACCCTTCACGCGGTAGAGCGTGCGGCCATGTTCCTGCCAGGACTCAATATCCTTGCCGTGTTTGTCCCAAAAATCCTTGGGCAGTTCGCGCATGCCGGTGTAGAGAAGGTCGGTATCTTCCAGCACCTTGTCGTTGAAATAATCTTCTGCCGCCACGCCAATGGCGCGCGCCTTGATACGCATGTTGATGTCTTTGGACACCAGCACCACGCTGCGTTTTGGATTGTGGTGTTGTAGATCAAGGGCGACGGCCAGAATCTGGTTGTCGGCCTTGCCGCTGTCGGGCAGGGCACTCGGGAACTCCACACTTACCGGACGCGTTTGCAGCATCAGGCGACCTGAAGCCTGCTTGGTGCCAAGGTCCTTCAGCGGCACGCCGTTTTCAATGTCGCTTTCCTGACTCGATACGATCTCATCAAGAAATCGTGTCGCCTGACGAGCATTTCGCGCGACTTCTGTCATTCCCTTCTTGTTGTTGTCCAGCTCTTCCAACGTGATCATTGGCAGATAGATATCGTGCTCTTCAAAACGAAACAGCGATGTCGGATCGTGCATGAGCACATTGGTATCGAGCACGAAAATTTTCGTCGCGCTGATTTTTGGGGAGGGGGCTTTGCTGTTTCCGGGTCTAGGGGCCAAGTCGTTTTCCTCTATAGGTGGTCACGAAAGTGCGCAATAAAAAGTGAAAAACCCTCTTAGAGCAAGGCGCTCGAAGAGGGTTGATCGAATGTGGTGGACTCAAGTCTTAGGGTCGATTGTGGTTGCGGCTGGATATGCGATTTCGGCTGTGTTTGGTTATTCTAAAATCATTATGACACGCTTTTTGTGACACTTTTTGCAGCGAGCAATACAGCGGCCGCATGGCCATCAACCTTCACACCGCGCCATTGCTGCACGATCTCATTATTGCGGCCAATGAGGAAAGTCGAGCGCTGAATACCCATCACTTTTTTGCCGTACATGTTTTTCTCTTTAATCACGTCAAAGATTTTGCAGAGCTTCTCGTCGCTGTCGGACAACAGATCAAACGGGAATTTCATGTTCGTCTTAAATTTTTCATGGCTCGCGACAGAATCACGCGAGACGCCAAACACCTTGACACCCGCGCGCAGAAATTCGTCGTGCAAATCGCGGAATTGCTCGCCTTCCAGCGTGCAACCCGGGGTTGCGTCTTTTGGGTAGAAATAGAGGATGTAGTGATGCCCCCTGAATGCGGCGCTCGCAAAGCGCTGATTGCCCGATGCGGGAACTTCAAAATCGGCGACAGAATTATTTGGCATTCAAATGTCCTTGCAATGTATTGATAACGTTCAGACGCTCAAACTTTCAGGCAGCTTGTTTGAAATCGACCAGTGCGGGCAGAAACGGCTTGCCTTGCAACAATAAGGATCCGCTCCGTCCTGAAACTGTGCCACGGTCTGCGGTGAAGTAGGGCAGATGCGCGCGGTCCAGATTGCGATAGACCGTTTCGGTCGAGACGAGTTCATATTCCTGTTCGCGCCAACCACTGAGCAGTTTTTCAAACACGGGCAATAACCGCATGCCCTCCAGCTCGGCATGCATCGTGAATATATGCGCAGACATCGGTTCCCGCGATGCCGCAATGGCGGGCGCCGGCGCTGCGGTGATGGCGAGCAACCGTTCATGGACGTTTGATTCGGTGCAGGTATCGAGCCCAATCAACTCGTCGAGTGTTGGCAGTGTGGTTGGAATCTGCGGACAATCGATGATCTCGGCGTTGATGACGGGAAAGTGCGGTGCTGCATCGGGCAGCACGGCGCGGCCATCGGAGCAAAAGTCGAATCCCATTTCTTGCGTCATGCGAAGTGCGTGATTGGACATCTGCCAGCCGGCCGCGCCGTGGGTTCGTGCCGGGACTTGGAAAATATCCGTGAAGCGCTCCTGTGCACGCGACATTTCGCGTCGCGTCCAGTCGGCATTTTCGTGTTCAACCCCGTCCTGCCATTTGACGTGATCCCAAGTATGAATGCCAACTTCAAAGCCTTCATCTCGCGTCCTTTGCATGATGCCGGCACAGTTTTTACCGATGTCCGGGCCGGGCAGCAAGGTGCCATACAAGAGCGTGGGAAAACCGTAGTGCGAGACCACCGAGGTGCGCTTCACTTTGCCGAGAAAGCCTTTACGAAACACGCGCTTGATCGCCCGGCCAGTGTGGTCGGGACCGAGGCTAAATAAAAACGTAGCACCAGCGTTGTGTTTTTTGAGCACGTTGATCAACGCCGGGACGCCAACTTTCGTTCCCTTGAGCGTATCGACATCAATTTTGAGCGCGAGATACTTTTTTGTTTTGGTCATGCTTCGTTCCTATGTGGCAAATATACCGCAATGGCGAGATGTGCCATTTGATCGTGTTGTTAAAATGCCCACATGACAAATGACATCGACGAACCGCGCCATCCACTTACCCCGTATGACCTGATCGGCGGTGAGGGTCAGGTACGAAAACTGGTCAGGTGTTTCTACGACCTCATGGATGAAGACCCGGATTTTTACCAGATTCGCAAGCTGCATCCGCCGGCGTTGGCGGGTTCGCGCGAGAAGCTATATAAATTTTTGATGGGTTGGTTGGGCGGCCCACCGCTATACGAACAGGAATTTGGCCATCCACGCTTGCGAGCAAGGCATTTACCGTTCGCGATTGCGTCAGTCGAGCGCGATCAGTGGATGGCTTGCATGACTCGCTCAATGACCGAAATTGGTGTCGAAACAGGGCTGCGAAAACGCCTCATACAGTCGTTTTTTCAAACGGCTGACTGGATGCGCAATGCCGAGGGTTGATTACTCAAAATTCGGGTCGAAATTAGGGCCGCGTGGGACGACCCTGTGTTTGAGTGCTAAATCATTGAAATATTTGGATTGTCATAGAGAAAATCGGGCGGTCGTGGTAAACTTTCAGGTTACCTAAATTCATCTGCTTTTCTTTCCATAGCCCTTTCCACTTCCGCACCACTTTTTGAAAGTAATTCATGTCTCGCGCGTTACGCAACATCGCCATCATCGCCCACGTTGACCACGGCAAAACCACGCTGGTTGATAAACTTCTGCACCAAGCTGGTTCATTTGCAGCACACCAGCACATCGCCGAGCGGGTGATGGACTCCAACGATCTTGAGAAAGAACGCGGCATCACGATTCTCGCCAAGAACACCGCCATCGATTACGAGGGCGTGCACATCAACATCGTCGATACACCTGGCCACGCCGATTTTGGTGGCGAAGTTGAGCGTGTGTTGTCGATGGTCGATAGTGTTTTGCTGCTGGTGGATGCCGTCGAAGGCCCGATGCCGCAGACACGCTTCGTGACCAAAAAAGCGCTGGCGCTTGGCCTGCGTCCTATCGTGGTCGTGAACAAGATCGACCGCGAAGGTGCGCGTCCGGATTGGGTGATTAACAATACGTTCGAATTGATGGACAAATTGGGCGCCACTGAAGAGCAGCTCGATTTCCCGATTGTGTATGCTTCAGCACTCAACGGCTGGGCGACGCTCGACTGGAAACAGCCTGCAACCGACATGCGTGCGTTGCTCGATACCATTTTGAAGAATGTACCGGCACCAGACGCCGATACCGAAGGCTCACTTCAGTTGCAGATCTCAGCGCTCGACTATTCGAGTTACGTGGGACGTATCGGCATTGGCCGCATCCGCCGTGGCAAGATCAAATCCGGTTCGGACGTCATGCTGCTCTCTGGCGATAAGCCGCCAAAGCGTGTGCGCGTTAATCAGGTGCAGAGCTTCCAGGGCTTGAACAAAGTGCCGATGGAAGTCGCTGAAGCGGGCGAAATTGTTTTGATCAACGGGATCGACGACCTTTCCATCGGTTGTACAATTTCCAGCACCGAAAACCCGGAAGCGCTGCCATTGCTGGGTGTGGACGAGCCAACATTGACGATGAATTTTCAGGTCAATACGTCACCGTTTGCCGGACAGGAAGGCAAGTTCGTTACGTCGCGCCAGATTCGCGAGCGCCTCGATAAGGAATTGCTCGTTAACGTCGCATTGCGCGTGGAAGAGACCGAAGACACCGATGTGTTTCTGGTCTCAGGACGCGGCGAATTGCATCTGACGATTTTGTTGGAAAACATGCGCCGCGAAGGTTACGAATTAGCTGTCGGTAAGCCGCGTGTAGTGATGAAAGTGATCGATGGCGAGCAGTGCGAACCATACGAAATGTTGACCGTTGATGTGGAAGACAGCAATCAAGGTGCCGTGATGGAAGCCTTGGGTGCGCGCCG
>JANNRY010000415.1:0-1767 GCA_031401935.1 Betaproteobacteria bacterium
GTCTTGGCTTTCATTTCTCTCTCCACCATTCTTTACAGTCGTTTTTTGTTAGACGACTCTGCGAACGTGTCCCAAAAATTGAAAAGCGGCGAAATGGTTAGACCGGTTCGCCGCTCTTTTAGATTGAACACTGCACCACGACAGTCAACGCACTACAAAAATTCGCGCTTCAAATCAACCGTTGATCGAACGCCCAAATGATCAAAATTATGTAGCAGCCATTCCGTCGCCAACGCACGTCCGCGATCACGGAGCATCGTCAGGAACGCCCAATCGCTGGACATCTTGCTCGCCGACGAAAGATCTGACATCGCGTTGTCCGCCCGAACAGAATGGATCAGAACATACTTCAATTTCTCGCGATGTTCGTCTTTGATCCAGCCGTTATCGAGCAACTGCTGCACGAAATATACGGAACGCAATTCCTTGATCAGTGATGAATTGAATGTAATCTCATTGAGCCGGTTGGCAATATCGGCTGAGGTTGTCGGCGGACCAGGCCGTTCGATTGGATTGATATGCAAGATCACCACATCGCGCGAATCGGTGTAATAGAACAGCGGATACAGGACCGGGTTGCCCATGTAGCCACCGTCCCAATAGTGCTCACCATTGATCTCTACGGCCTGAAATACTTGCGGCAGGCAAGCAGACGCCAGCACCGTAGCAGACGTCACTTCCGGCGTATGAAAAATCTTGACTTTGCCGGTACGTACATTGGTCGCACAAATGAACAGCTTGGTTTTCTTGCTGCGCTCAAGCTCTTCAAAATCCACCTGCTGCTCCAGCACTTCTTTCAGCGGGTTGTAGTTCATTGGATTCATCTGATATGGCGAGAGTATGCTCATCATCGACTTCATCATGTCCTGAAGCGGATTTTCCTTTTGAGACATTCCTATGTCCCAAGGCATCTTCTTCGGGGCAAACTTCTGCCCCGCATCGGAAATGGCTTTCCAGAAATCGTGCATTGCTTGTCGCGCGCCGTCATTCCCTTTCAGCATGCCATAGGCGTAGACCACCGCGTTCATAGAGCCTGCGCTGGTACCTGACAGCCCTTCAACTTGAACACGACCGACTTCGAGAAATTTATCCATAACGCCCCAGCCAAAAGCGCCATGCGCGCCACCGCCCTGAAGCGCCATGTTGATAATTTTTGGCTCAGTGCGCTTGATAATTGTCGGTCCCGTAACCGCAACGGGACTTGACGCTGTGGATTTAATGATCGGCTTCTTCGCCACGCGTTTGGTCGCGGCCTTGGCTGCGGTGGCGGGTACGGTTTTCGTAGCGCTCGCAGGCGTCTTCACTGTGGCTTTGGTAATGGTTTTAGCTTTCATTCTCAAACCTTTCATGCCCTGGGGCAGTTTTGCATTGACCTTCAGGATGTCACTCCGGCAAAGCAGTAGCTGCTTACCGGAGTGAAACGCGATCGCCTGATATTAATGCGCCGTCCAGCCGCCCTCAACCATGATATTTGTGCCGGTAATTGAAGCCGCAGAATCGCTACAAAGGAAAATCGCCGTGCCAGCGACTTGCGCCGTCGTCACAAATTGCTTGGTCGGTTGCGCTGCCAGTAGCACGTCTTTCTTTACCTGCTCTTCGGTCATGCCACGCGCTTTGGCGGTGTCGGGAATCTGCTTTTCGACCAGCGGAGTGAGCACATAGCCGGGACAAATAGCGTTGCAAGTGATGCCTTTTTCCGCTACTTCCAAGGCAACTGTTTTGGTAAAGCCCATGATGCCGTGCTTTGATGCCACGTATGCCGATTTA
>JANNRY010000416.1:0-11398 GCA_031401935.1 Betaproteobacteria bacterium
CTTTGTATTGGCTGGCAGAGATCTGCGGAAACTCACCCGGCTTTGTATCGATCTGCTTGACTGTCATTGATGCGCTGTCAGGCACGGTCAATTGCGCCCGCCCGGAGGTCACCGGCGACTTCAATTGCAAGCCATCGCGGATTGGTTGTGATTGCGGCTGTGCTGACAATGGACTATGTATTTGGGCGATTGCGTGTCCTGCCGAGAGCGCGACGAGCGATAGCAGGGTTGACGTGGCGAGGACTAAAACGGAATGGAAATTTGCGTGCATGGGATTCCTCTGTTATTAGGTCTTGGCGACTAGGTGCGCGAGCCGCTTGTAAATGTGAAAACCTGTCTTCAATAGATAAGACGCCACGTCGCGTCTCATTGCGACATGCATCAACAAATTTTTTCGAAGAGGAAGGAGGGGTGGTGGAGACGAACGCAATCCGCCTGCCGGAAATAGCAGGCGAACAACGCGGACTCAGTATTGGTTGATGCATGAGTGGCGCGCGCGTAATGTGTGGGCGGCATATTCGCCGCAGCGCACTCAGACGGCTGGAAATGGCGCGCTATGCCGGGGCGGGGCGCTTTATTCCAGCCGTATGGCGTATCCGTTACTTCTGACGATCCTCAGCTTTGAACGTGCCGTCGATCACAACCGCGACCTTGGACTTTTTTTCCTTCATCTCGAAACGAAACTTGCCTTCGATCACTTTGCCATTTACCGACGTAATTTCGAATGTGCTGCTTTTGCCGTAGCGGGTATCGTATTCAGCCTCGGGTTCACCAAACGGCACCTTACTTTCATTTTTGAAGAACCGCGCTTCACAGCCATGGTTGCCGAAATCCTTCGCAATAAATTTGACGGGCTTGCCTTCAAAGCCTCGACAGATGACGCTTAGGCGATCAATCGGTGTTTTGGGTGGTGGATAAGCTGATGCGCCTTTGGTGCTGGCGATCAGGTTGAGCGAGCCTTTGACCGGGATAAGGTAGAGAATGCCGTCGTCGTCGCTTTCGAATTTCTTGCCGTCGATGGTGGCGGAAAGGTTTTGTGGTGTCTTTGCGTGTGCGGCCAATGACGTGGCGGCAATGGCCGCCAGAGTGGAAATGGCGACGGCGCACTTCAACAGCTTCGAATTGGTTTGTAGCATGAAGTTTTCCTTTGTGGTTGATTGGATGTTGGGTCAGGCTCAGCGCTTCGGATATACGTCGGTGGAGCCGGTGATGCGGCAGGTCTTCATCCTGCCGATGTCGACTGCCGCCTTGCAGGACGCGAAGGCGCGCGCTTCGGGGCAAAGCAACTCGTCCTTGCGCCCCAAAAACAGTTTGCATTGCGCCAGTGCCGTTTCATCAATTTTGGGTGTGGGTGCCGCGAGTGCAGATGTCTGGCCCGGTTTCACGGCGTTCCCCCCGCCCTGTGTAACGATTGAAGACGTGGTGCCACCTTTGATCAGGTCTGATGCCTTGGCCGTGACAACGGGTGGAGTTGCCTTAACCGTCGTAGCGGGTGCGGCTGCTGCAGCAGCCGTTGCGGCAACACTTGTTTTCAATGGATCGGCACCCGGTTTCGGAATGGTCGCCCCGGTCTTTGTTGTGCTGTTATCAACAGCAACCACCCTGTTCCAGGTGATGCAAGGCGTTTCCACCCAGTGCGGCGACACTGAACGATCCGCTGTGGTGCACTCGCGAACCCGGCCTTTGCCCAGCAATTGCTCTGCCAGTCGATAGCCATCGCTGTTGGCAGCGGCCGGCAAGCCGGGGCAATGGACAATCAATGGATCCTTGGCGTCCACCGTGCATTCACCCTGCTTGTTGTTCGCCGGGGGTGCATTGTTGTTGAACTCGAACTTGAAGCCCGGGGTCATCACTTGGGCCACCTGCGGCATCACTTCGCCCCACTTTTTCTGGTCAGGTGATCGTTTTAGCTGGCAGTCCATCACGCCGGCTTTGGGGAAGTCAAAGCCCTTGGCACCAAATTCTTTTTGGAGCAGCGCATTGCACTGCGTGACGTACAGCGAATCACTACAGCCGACAGCTTTGGTATTCCACAGCAGATCGTAGGAACATTTGAGTCCGGCGGATTCGAAGCGTTTCTCCTTGTGCCATTTGATCATCTCGACCTGCGCACCGGTGGTGGGATCACCGCCACTACATTCCGTGACTGCCGCAGCGCCGACCACCCCCCGGACGCTTTCGCAGACGCGCTCAGATTTGGCGCTCTTGCAATGGGCGCTGAATGCTTCCTTGTTGGGCTGTAGTTTGAGCTCGCAGGCATCATTGCCGGTTGGAACCATTTTCTGGCCCATCGCGTAGCTACAGCTCGACGTCGTATCCGTCACGCCTTCACCGCCACCGGAACGTCCCTCCTTGGTCCATTCGATCAGTTTTTCCGAATAGACGAGGCTGGCGTTAATGCAGGTTTTGTAAGTGTCGGTGATCAGCTTGCGGCGCTTGGTCTCGTCAGTTTCATTTTGCAGTTGTGCGGTTAGGCTGGCGGGGATGGCTGCGGCAGATTTTTCGATGGCCGCCTTGCGAAGCGGAATAAATGTGCGTGTGCGTTTGTCCCACTCCGGGTAGACGTCGCGTTGCGCATAACTCGTCCATACGTTATTGGCAAACTCCTCTGTCATCTGGTTGAAACTGGTTTTGAAAACACCATTGCGCACGGCCAGAATAACGGCTGCCTTGTGGGCCTTCCACTGTACGTCACCTTCCATGCGTGCCTGCAAGCTGCCATTGATGGCTCCCTTGGGATTGGCCGGTTCGTGCCCGTACAGATACGCGACGAACTCGGCGACGCCCACTTCCTTGCCATGAATTTTATAGGTGGTGCCCCCGCTGCTAAACAAATCTGAGACGAAATCCACCACCTCGCCCAGGGCACCAATGATGGCCTTGCCGGCAGCAACAATATCGTCCAGAAAGGCGCAAACATCGGTCCCCAAAAAGTAGTTGGCCACTGCGCAGGCGATGGTGGCACCAACATCCTTTACCAGCCCCCAATAGTCTTTCTTGTCGATATCGATATAAATATCGAACAGCGAATTGACCCAGGTGGGAACCTTGAGCTCAGCGTCGTCTGCGAATGAAGAGTCGAGCAGGTAATCGGCGCAATAGATGGCATCGTCAAGATCGTCAACACCCTTGCAGGTATTGATGATCCCGTAGACCTCGTTGACCTTCGAGGGCGCAACGCCTGCTGCATTCAGGTAGGCTCCGCACGCGGCCGTAAATTTTGCCTGGTCAGTGAAATTCGGTGCTTCTTTGATGCAGGAAAGGACAGCATCTACTTGTTCTTTTCCCTTACCGATTTGGTTGCTGGTGGCCACATTGATAATGGCGAGCGCGCAGCCAAGTTCGTCCTTCTTTTTGAAGCAGGCATCGACGACCGCAGTGTACGGGTCGAGTTCACCGCACAGGTCTGGCAACCCCTTGCACACTGTGTCCAACACGGTGAATACGGTTTCAGCTTGTGCGTGCTTCGCCGGAAACAGCGAGGCGGCAAGGACCAACATCAGGCAGGCGGTGAAACGCCCAATCGTGAGCAGGCCTTTGCCAGCACCAGCCGAGAAATCTTTTAGTGTGCGCGTATTCATTTGATCTCCACGACGCGGCCAACGCCTTTGCCTTGCAATTGCGCCGGTGTCAGCCGCTCAAGCGCCATGTATTGCTTGAGCTGCGCGACGGTGATGATTTTCCCGCTCGGTGATTCGAGAACGGTGTTGTCGGGCTTTGCCAACATTTCGTTGATTGACGTACCGCGTTGCAGCTTGAGGCGCGGACCTGTCGGAATGGTCGGCGTGGTCCCGGCACGCCCAGCCGCCGCGCCGGATCCCGCGCGTTCCAGCAAACCACGCGGGTCGCGCGGGCTGGCTTTTAACAAGGCATCAATCTGCCGCAATTGTTCTGCCGTGTACTTGTGCGAGCCGACCTGAATCACGTCGTTGGCGGGCCGCTTCATTGCCTCTGCCAGAGTGATTCCCTGCCCGACCACCGCCTGAGCCTGCGCGTTCTTCACTTGCCGCGGGATCGGCGTGATGGTGCGGTTGACGCTCAGCTTGGCGTAAATGTTTTGAATTTTGCCCAAGTCCTGAGATTGCACAATTTTGCCGTTGGGTAACGATATGCGCGTTCCGGCTGGCGCTGCGGCCAGTGACTTCAAGCTCTGCCCTGCTTTGGCGGTCATCATTGGCCTGGCAGAAGCGCCATCAATGCGCGCTTGCAATTGCCTGATGCGTGCCACAGAGATGGTCTTGCCGCTCTTGGCTTTGAGTACCTGCGAATCCGGCAGGTTGCGAAGGTCGATGACTTTGCCGTCGACTTTCAGCGTCTGAAACTGCGCCTGTGTGGTCGGCGCCGCTGATGTTATTGGCTTGGCTTTAGTCGGTGAGTTGCTCTGCAGCGAAGGGGCCGGGTTTGGGTTTGGTATGGGTGGCTGCAGACTTGTTGTCGGCGATTGCGGCGGAATCGGCGGCTTTAAAGTTGTGCTCTGTGCCGTCACATCTGGCATTTGCATCAGCAATGCGCAAAGTGCAGCCAGCATGGTGATTTCAGGAATGCGGCGGAACGAAAATGCAGTGCTGCGATTATCTCGGCAAAGCGGCTGCAGGCGGTAAAGTACATCAGACATGGCGGATCCTTGGCGTAAATGGGTCACACCAGATCAGACGCAGTCGCCAGCACAATTGCGACAGAGAAGCGTAAAATTATTGAAACACTAGCATTGACGGGCCTTTACAGCTTATTTCGCTCTGAGACACCCGCCAATGCTAGAGTTTGTCGTCTTTCTCGAAATGCCCAGTAGAGTTACGTCAAAACCCAAACCAGTTCGGCGCCAGCGGCAATCGCGCAACGCGCCCGGCAGCCGCTTCCAGCGCGCGCAAGGCACCCGCGCCATCGTTGGGTCGCGCATTAAGTGCATCGATGTAGTCGACGACGCGGTAAAAGGGATGTGCATTATTGAAGCTGAAGCGCAGCTTTGCCAGCTTTCTGACCTCGATCATCTCAGTGCGCGCGGCATCCAGCTGGCCGTCACCGGTCAGCAAATAGGCATATAGCATTCTTGCGGCGGGCGAATTCGCGAACGTCGGCGCCTTGACCAGCAACTCATCGACCGCTCGTATGGCGGACTTGGTGTCGCCGGCGCGCGCCGCCACACTTGCTTCAATGCTCGCGATCCAAAACGATTCCGTTGTCGCCGCAGCAAGATTGATCGCCTGCGCAAGCGCCTTGGATCGCGCCAACAGCGCGGGCACCTGGGAGAAATCGCCGCGATCGAGCGCCACGAATTGCAAATTGAGCAGGATACGCAATACCGTACGCTGGGGAGGCTGATCGGATGCCGGCAATCCGGCCAACGCGCGCGCGCGGTATCTGTCCGCAAGCGCCTCATCGCCGGCCAGTTGCGCGCAGGTCGCGACTTTCGAAAACACATCGACCGTCAGAGGATGCGTTTCGCCGGTGACGCGCGCGCGCAGCTCGGCGAGCCGTTCATACTTTGCCGCACATTCCGCATAGCGGCCGGTCAGCCGACGCAGGTCGGCTGCAAACCAGGCCACCTTCATCGGCAGTTCGGCTTCGGCTCCCAGGTGGACGATAAAGTCTGCCAGCACCGCATCCACACGCACCATGGCTTCGGAGAGATTACCTACGCGCGCCAACGAAACGGCAAGGTTGTTGCGAATGGTCAGCGCGTCCGAACGTTTTCCCGGCGGCGGCGTCCTCAGCAACGGTTCGATCTTCATCAAAATCTCCTGCTCTTCCCTGGATTTGCCCTGCGCAGACATCGCCAGCGAACGCGCATTTTCGATCTCGGCGTAGAGCCAGTCTTTCTCGCCCAATTGCGCGATGACGGCTGCGCGCACGGGGGCGATCAAGGAATCGATTTCGGTATACCTCCCCTGCTTTTGCAACGCAGAAGCAAGATTGACCTTGCCGATAACGTTGGTCTCGCTGGCGATGCCGTCCACCTTTTCCAGAATGTCCAGCGATTCGCGGTAATGCTTTTCGCTGCTCGGAAAATCCTCGGTTTCCATTTCTGCGCGCGCAAGCGAATAGACAATCCGCGCGTACTCGACCGAGCGCGTCCCATATTTTTTTCCCAGAGTCGCTGCCGCCGCTGTCAATAGCGGAATCGCTGTCTGCGGTTGAGAGAGTCCAACATAAGTGCGTCCCAACACAGCCTGCAATTCGGCCATCGTTTCAGGATCGTTCGCGAACTGTGCGGCCAGCGATTTGGCACCGGTATCGAGCACTTCGCGCGCGGTGAGTTTTTCACCTTTGGTGTGTTCGGGGTCGGCACTTTCAAACAGCGTCACCAGATATTGGTTTACCGCTTTGGCTTTTGAGGCTTCCGTTTGCGCAGATTTGCTTGACGCCGCCGCCGCGGCCTCGGACTGTCGCGCCAACACGGCATTGCGATCTGCTTGTTGTTCGGCTTGCAGCGCGGCACTTTTGGCCCGGTCACTTTCGGCCAAGGCAGCAGTGGCTTGCGCGGTGGCGATCTCCGCGCGACGCCGTTGCTCAACGGCAACCTCTTTTTCCTGATCTGCCCGCTGGGCCTCATCACTGGCGCGGTCGGCTTGCCAGATAGCGGCCACCATGCCCGCACTGACCGCAATGAATGCAGCAGTGGCAACGATGGCCAGCGCGCGATTGCGTTTGAGCCACAGCATGGTCATGTATTGCCAGTTGCCGCGCCGCGCGAGCACCGGCAAATTGCCCAGCCAGCGATCCAGATCATCGGCGAATGCGCTCACCGTCAGGTAACGGTCCGCCGGATTTTTTCGCAGCGCTTTGGCGACAATGGCTTCCAGATCGCCACGTGCTCTGCTGGCATCAATTGGACGCGATCTTGCTGATGCAGTATGCGGCTCATCCAACGCTCGCCCCAGACTGCGCGCATCGCTGTGAACAATCGCGTGTTCGATGGCGACGCGTCCCTCGCGGCCCGGTTCGGGTTTGAACGGCAATGTCCCGGTCAATAATTCGAACAGCAACACACCCATCGAAAATACATCGGCTGCGACACCGGTGGGCTCACCCGTGATTTGCTCGGGCGCGCAGTAGCCCAGCGTGAATCCGCGACCGGTCATGCGCGTAAGTGCGGTGCCGTAGTCATCGTCTTCATCATCGATCAGTTTGGCGATACCGAAATCGAGCAGCGAAGGCTCGCCCTTGTCGTTGACCAACACGTTGGACGGCTTGAGGTCGCGATGCACGATCAGTTGTCCATGCGCGTGCTCGGCTGCGCGACAGACTTTCAGCATTAGCGCAACACGCTCAGCAACACGCGGCGCGTGTTCGACGGCCCACGTTGTGATCGGCGCGCCGTCGACATATTCCATCACCAGATACGGCTCATTTTTGTAGGTACCCGCATCGAGCAGCCGCGCGATACCGGGGTGCGTCAGACGCGCAAGCAGGCGGCGTTCACGGAGGAAGCGTTCGACCACTTCGGTCTTGCCGAGCCCGGTGCGCAGAAACTTGATCGCAGCACGGCCTTCAAAATGGCCGTCACGCCGCGCGGCGAGCCAAACCTCGCCCATGCCGCCTTCGCCGATCTTTTTCTCGATGCGCCACGCGCCGACTTCATCGCCCGCCTGCAATTGCAGATCAGTGCCGGTTGCCGCATCCAGTGTCGCTTCAAATTCGCGCGTGCCAACGCCGACCAAACTGGGCGGCGTATCACGCTGCGGATCGGTTTGGGTTTGGTTGAGATCAATTTGCGCGAGCATTTTTTGCAATGCAGCGACGTGGCTGGGTTCGCTTTTTTCCAGCGCGGCAAGCCACGCGGCGCGTGCGTCGGCGGGCAAGTCAACGGCTTCATCAAACAGCGCCGAGCGGCGCTGCCAGTCGGTCTTGTTCAACTGCAAAACCGCTTATCAGCGCTACCAGTGCGCCCAGCGTGAAAACTCACGGCGCTTCCTCAACCATGTCTTCGAGCAACGATTTGGCCTTCACCCAATCGCGATTCACCGTGCGGGCCGATACGTTGCGCAATGCCGCTATGTCGGCGACCGTCATGCCAACGAAGTAACGCAGCTCGACCAACTCGTACAGGCCATTGTCGATTTCTTTCAACTGCTCCAGCGCATGATCGAGCAAAAACCAATTGTCGCGGCCTGATCCAGCGATGGATTCCGCCTGCGAAAGCGTCACGTGGACCTGATCACCACCGCGCTTCTCGGCCCCCTCGGCGCGCAAATGATCGAGCACCACCGAACGCAACACCTTGCCGACATACGCAAAAAACTGCCCGCGCGATTCGCCAGCCATGCCCTCGCGCTCAGCCATACGCAGGAAGCCTTCGTTCACGAGCGCTGTGGTATTCAGGCTTGTCACGCCGCCTGCCGCATACAGGCGCGAGCGGGCAAGACGTTTTATTTCAGGGTAGAGCAGCGAATAGAGCCGGGCCGATGCCCCAGTGTTTCCATGCTGCAGATCGGCGAGCAATTGGGTGATCGGGCTCGATGATTCAGACTCAGGTGCCGGTGGTTTGGGTGGGTTGGACATTGAGTAAATTGTAGCTGAATAAAAATGGAATTTAGAACGGTGTGCGACTAGCCTACGTGCACTGAGTAGTAATCAATGTCAAAAATCGCCATTTCGAACGAAGAGCGAACTCTGCTTTTCTGCGTAGGGCAAAAAGCAGATTTCTCACCCGCTGGAGCTGGGTTCGAAATGACAGCGGTTTGTTTGCAAAAATTTCAAACTCAAGCACTGGCGAGGCTTCAGGAGCACAAATGCCCTGACGACCTCCCCGGTGCTAGTGATTTACATTTATGACGTAAGCGTTGTCGCGGCTATGGCCGTGCGACACAATTCCTCCGCTAATGTCACATTCTTCCCGCCAATCGCGTCTGCTCTGGTATGACCCAATTTTAGTTCGGAGCTACCCCATGAAAACAATTGTACGTTTCGTTTTTAGCATTGGTTTTTCATTGTTTGCGACACTCGGCTTCGCCTTACCGCCGCAGACGATCAACTATCAGGGCTATCTCACCAACCCGGGCGGCACGCACGCTACTCGTGCCGTGGTGATGATATTCAGCGGTGATGTACCAATATCTGCCGCCAATGCTGTTGAATGAATTTCAGAAACAGCAGCGTAGACTAAATGCGCTCGAACTGGAGTTGCAGGAAATCAAATTGGCATTGCGTGGCAGGTAGCACACAATAAGCGCGCCAACAACGAAGGAGATACCAAAGTGAAGCTGACCAACCTGATTTGCGCATCCACTTGCCTTGCCGCAAGTGGGGTCGCTGCGGCCGCCGGCCAGACCAGCACCAACTTCACCATGCAAAAGGACACCATCAACGCCGGTGTTGCCAACATGAGCTCGACCAACTTTATTGTCTCCTCCTCGGTCGGCGATGCCGTCGCAGGCGGCACCATCACCAGCGTGGGCTTTCAACTCAGTAGCGGCTTTCGCGGCACCCTCAACGCTTCCCCTGCTGTGCTCAATCTGCTCTCAGTCGTTTCACGCAAGCTTCACGGTGCCACCCCGTTTGAAATGACGATTGCACACACCTTGCCGATCACCGGTCTTGTCACGGTCGAGCCACGCGTGATCGGCGCAGGCCACACGCTGGTGTTTCGTTTCGACAACGCCGTCACCTCCGCCGGTGCTGCTACCGCACTCGACGCCATGATGAACATCGCAGGCAACGCCATTGTTACGCCATCCGGCAACGATGCCATCGTCACTCTCACCAGCGTCACAGACAACAAGCGCCTCACCGTGACGTTAACCGGCATCAATGGCAGCGGCACGGCGTCAGCATCGCTGGGCTTTCTGGTGGGGGATGTAAACAACACCCGATCAGTTACTGCCAGTGACATCAGTGGCGTGAAGGCACGCTCGGGCCAAACAACGACCGCGCTTAACTTCCTCTTTGACGTGAATGCGACCGGGGCAGTTAATGCATCCGACATCTCTGCCGTGAAGGCGCGGTCGGGGACGACGCTACCGTAATGCGCGCTGGTTAGCTGCACAATATTTGTAGTTCCCCCGCGGCCGGGAGATGGAGCCCGCTCTCGCTGGCATACCGTTTTTTTGTTTTCTGATTCTATGCGCGACGCGTGCAGTGAGGCGCTATGGCTGATCTCGCTCGACGTACATCTTTCGCGTCCGTGGCGGTTGTACTGATCTGCAAATTGACTTCGATGCGCAAGCCGCCCGCATTGGGCCGATGCAAACATTGGAATTGATCGACAGCTCGTCGGGTGGTTGCAATTGGAAATCGGGTCAACGTTAAAAATTTGGGTGAGGAGTACAGTGCTTGCATGCGTGTCGTCTTTCGACACTGCTTGAGATGAAAAGAGAATCAACATGAAAAAATTGCATAGCTTGATCTTTCGCGCCGGGTTTGTGTTGTTGACCCTGATGGTACTAGTTGCGTACGCTGCGCCGCCGCAAACGATCAACTATCAGGGTTACCTCACGAACCCTGGTGGCACGCCAATCAATACTGCGGTAGGAATGACGTTTCGTCTTTACAACACGGCCAGTGGCGGTGCCGCGCTTTATACCGAATTGCAGCCCGGCGTGAGTGTCAGCAACGGCACGTTCAACGCGGTGATCGGTTCCTTCACACCGATCACGCTGCCATTTGATGTGCCGTACTGGCTTACGGTTGCCGTCAATGCTGACTCGGAGATGAGTCCGCGTCAGCCATTGGCCAGTAGCCCGTATGCGTTTCGCGCGGCAGCGGCTGAATCCATTTCAGCGAGTGCGCTCGTTGGCGGTTCGCAGATCAACGGCTCGATCACGACTGCAACGATACCGGTGGCAAATGTGGTGGGTGCAGTCGCAGGCCCGCAAGGGCCTCAAGGCCCTCAGGGTATCCAAGGCATTCAAGGGCCAACTGGCATCACAGGCGCAACTGGTGCGCAGGGAATCGCTGGCACACAGGGACCAGTAGGCGCGACCGGCTCTCAGGGGCCAATGGGACTCACTGGTATGGCAGGGGCGACGGGAGCGACAGGTAGCGCCGGGCCAACGGGGGGCCACCGGTCCTCAAGGGCCAATAGGCGTAGATGGGCCGACTGGTCCGATAGGTCTAACGGGCCCAATGGGTGCCACAGGTGCAACGGGAGCGCAGGGGCTGACTGGAGCAACAGGCACCAGCGGTGCCGCAGGCGCGCAAGGTCTGCAAGGTCCGGCTGGCCCAACAGGCCCAGCTGGTCCAAACAGTATCACCGGAAACTTGACGATGGTCGCATCCACTGCGACCGAGGGCAATATCCTGAAAGGGGCAAACTCGTTTATCCATAATTTTGGATTCGGCAATACGTTTATCGGCGTGGATGCAGGCAACTTTGCGACGACAGGTGCCTTTAACACGGGCACTGGTGAGGGCGCGCTCACCAGCGTTACCAGCGGCTTTAACAATACGGCCAATGGAGGTG
>JANNRY010000417.1:0-17769 GCA_031401935.1 Betaproteobacteria bacterium
CGACCAGTGCCGCCGTCTGTGCGTTGGTTTTCAAAAAGACCTCGATGAAGGCGCCGGGAACGATGCCTTCTTTGTTGTCCACCTCAAAAAAGACTGGGATGAACAGTGTGTTTTCCACTGATTTTCCGATGGAAACCAAGCGGCCATTCAGTTCGGCCAGCGAATACACGCGGCCGTTGACTGTATTGGCTTCGCGATAGGCGGGAAGATACTGGGACAGTGAGGATTCAAGATCCTTACCGAAATAGGCGTCCAGCGGTTCGGCCCAGCCAGCGGCGGCGAATTGGGCCGGGCGGATAATGTCGATGAAGAAAATATCCAGCGTGGCGTCCTTGGCACTGAGGACGGTGTTGAGATATTTTTGATGCAGGTCCGAGGTGGCACCGCCAATTTCCACCGTGACCTTCACGTCAGGGTTGGCTGCCATGTACTGCGCGAACAGGTCGCGCATGATGTCGGGGCGCTGCTGGCCGCCGATGTAAGCTTTGAGGTGGATGGGGTTGGCGGACTTTTGTTGTGCACGCACATCGCAAACGCTCAGCAGACAAAACGTCAACGCAAGCAATTTTGGCAACATTCCGTCAAGCGGAGCACGATCAAATTGGCACTTCCCACTTTGGAAAAGGGGGATTGAGGGGGATTTTCGGTGGGTGCATTGCGACACTGGCTCGCGAGTGCGGCCACCGAAAATCCCTCCCAGCCTCCCTTTAGAAAAGGGAGGAGCCGAACACGCGAGACTTGGAATCGGCGCTAGCGAAGCCAGCATTTCAATTTCCCGCTCGCAGCACTGTGCCTGTCACCGCGTCGAACAAATGAAACTTGTCCATATTGACCCACACCCCTGTCTGTTGATCAGGCGCGAACGGCACATTGGGTGGCAGACGGCCGATCAGTTCGCCGCCTTCACAGGCCATCGTGACCAATGTCTCGGCGCCCAGCGGCTCGACCACCACCACGCGCGCATCCAGGCGCACGTCGTTGGCACCCGTTTTTTCGATGCCAATATCTTCCGGGCGAATGCCAAACGTCACGGCACGACCGGCAAGTGAACGGTAGTAATCCTGATGAGCCGAAATCGACAGCCGCTGTGCGCTATTGCCCAATGCAATGCATGGCTGGTTGTCGTTGACCGCAATGGTTGCGATCAGGAAATTCATCGGCGGCGAGCCGGTAAATCCCGCCACGAACTTTGATACCGGCTGGTTGTAAATTTCATCCGGCGTTCCCACCTGCATGATATTGCCGCCTGACAAGACCACGATACGTTCAGCCAGCGTCATCGCTTCGACCTGATCGTGCGTGACATAAATCGTGGTGGCACCAATACGCTGATGCAGTTTCTTGATTTCGGTGCGCATTTCAGAGCGCAACAGCGCATCGAGATTCGACAGCGGTTCATCGAAGAGGAACAATTTCGGCTGTCGCACGATCGCGCGGCCCATGGCCACGCGCTGCCGCTGGCCGCCGGAAAGCGCACGGGGCTTCCTGTCGAGGAGGTGGTCAATCTTGAGAATGGCCGCCGCTTCCTTGACGCGCTTGTCGATGTCGGCTGCCGGAAATTTGCGCAACTTCAAGCCAAAGGCGAGATTGTCGAAGACGTTTTTGTGCGGGTAGAGCGCGTAGTCCTGAAACACCATCGCGATGTCGCGTTCGCGCGGTGGCAGATCGTTGACGACACGGCCTTCAATGGAAATGGTACCACCGCTAATCGATTCGAGCCCCGCGACCATGCGCATCAATGTGGATTTACCGCAGCCGGAAGGGCCCACAAAAACCACGAACTCACCGCGGTGAATTTCAAGGTCGATGCCATGCACGACCTTGACGCCGTTGTCGTAAACCTTGACGACCTTCTCGAAGTTAACGCCAGACATGAGGGATCAGTAAGCGCCGGTGTTCAACGCTTTGGCGAGCGCGGGTTTCATCGCGGCGAAGAACGCGTTGGCCTGGCGCATCATCATGCCCATGTCGGACGCCACGGCGACGTAGTTGTAACCGTAGCCGATGAACTGTTGCACCATTTCCGGTGTGGGCCCGACGATGCCGATTGGCTTGCCAATTTTGTTGGCGCGTTCTGCAGCGTCTTTCAACGCAGCCTGCACTTCAGGATGCGCGATGTTGCCAATCTGACCCATCGCGGAGGACAAATCCCCCGGCCCCATGAACAGCGCATCGACACCGTCGACTGCGGCAATTTCTTCCAGTCGTTCGATCGCGGACGGCGTTTCCAGCTGGATCATGCGAAAGATGCCTTCGTTGGCGCGTTTGCCGTAGTCGCCCGCCGTGGCGTAGCGACTGGCGCGGTGCATTGCGGCGAAGCCGCGTGTGCCGGGATTGGCGTCGCCTGTTTGCGGATAACGTGTCGACGCGACCGCACGGCGCGCATCATCCGCGTTCTGCACAAAGGGAAACATCAGCGTCTGTGCACCGATGTCCAGTGCGCGCTTCACCAGCACGATGTCATTCCACGCCAGCCGAACGACCGGCGTTGCACTGGTACCCGCAATCGCCTGAAGGATGTGATACGCATCTTTATAGTCAATCGGCACGTGTTCCATGTCGACCACGAGCCAGTCAAAGCCGATGCAGCCCATCGCTTCGGCGGTAGAGGCGGTACCAGACATGAGCCAGGTGCCAAGCGGCACGCTCGGCTTTGCAAGCAATGCGCGAAAGGGATTGTTGAACGGATCCATGTTGATCTCAGTAGATGGGTGGCTCGGGCGTGGTGGCATTGCCCATGAGGAAATCGAAGTCACAGCCAAGATTGGCCTGCGTCGCGTGATCAATGTAGAGACGGGTGAAGCCGCGTTCGTAAACGCGAGAAGGTGGATTCCACGCGGCACGGCGGCGTGCGAACTCTTCATCGCTGACTTCTGCATTCAAGGTGCGCGCCTCGATGTCGAGCGCGATCATGTCACCCGTCTGTACGAATGCCAGCGGCCCGCCGACGGCCGCTTCGGGCGTCACATGCACGACACAGCTACCGAAGTGCGTGCCGCTCATACGTGCGTCAGATATTCGCAGCATGTCGCGTACGCCTTGTTGCAAGAGTTTTTTTGGTATCGGTAGATTGCCCCATTCCGGCATGCCGGGCGCGCCAACCGGGCCGCCGTGCTTCAAAACCAGCACGGTGTTTTCATCGACATCGAGATCCGCTTGATGAATTTTGCCAAGCATCTCGGCGTTGGATTCAAACACCAGGGCACGGCCGCGATGCTTGAAGAATTTCGGGTTGGCTGCGGAGGGCTTGATGACCGCACCATCGGGACAAATATTGCCACCCAGTACCGCCAGCGCCGCACCCGGTGCTACAGCGCCACCCACGCTGCGAATCACGTCCGGGCCGAGGTTTTCGGCACCAGCAATGTTTTCACCCAGTGATTTTCCGGTGACCGTCAATGCATCGAGCTTTAGATGCGATCGGATTTCCTGCAACAGGGCCGACATTCCTCCCGCATAGAAAAAATCTTCCATCAGCTTGTCTCCGGAGGGAAACAAGTTTGCAATGACGGGAATTTGTCGCGCAGCTCTGTCCATCTCGTCCAGCGTGAGGTCAAGCCCCGCACGTCCAGCGATGGCGACAAGGTGAATAGCGGCGTTGGTGGAACCGCCGAGTGCCATGTAAGCGGCGATGCCGTTGGCCACGGAATCTTTTGAAAAATAGCGCGAAGGCTTTAAGTCTTCCCAGACCATTTTAACGATACGTTCGCCACATTCGGAGGCCATTCGCACGTGGTTGGCATCCATCGCGGGAATGCTGCTGGCACCCGGTAATGTGAACCCCATCGCCTCGGCGATTGAAGTCATGGTGCTGGCCGTTCCCATCGTGTTGCAGGTGCCGGGCGAGCGCGTCATCTTGGCTTCGAGCTTGATCCATTCCGGTTGCTTGATATTGCCCGCGACGTACTCGTCCCAGAATTTTTTGGAATGCGTCCCGGCACCGACGCTCTGGCCTTTGTAGCGATCATTCAACATCGGCCCGGCCGGGCAAAAGATAATCGGAATATCCATGCTGATTGCACCCATCAGCAGCCCTGGCGTGGTCTTGTCGCAGCCGCCGAGCAGTACGGCACCATCAACCGGGTGTGAGCGCAGTAATTCCTCGGTTTCCATTGCTAAAAAATTGCGGTAGAGCATCGTGGTTGGCTTGACCATGACCTCGCCGAGGGACAGCGCGGGCAGTTCAACTGGAAAACCGCCTGCCAACAAGATGCCCTGACGAATTGAGGCGGCGCGCTCACGTAAATGCGCATGGCACGGAGAGAGGTCCGACCACGTATTGATGATCGCGATCACGGGGCGGTCGAGAAATTCCTCGCGCCTTAAGCCGCGTTGTTGCAATCGCTGTCGATGCGCGAACGAGCGCATGTCGTCCTTAGCCAGCCAGCGCTGGCTGCGCAGGGATTCCAAAGAGCGGCGTGGGGGATTGGTGGGCACAGATGGCCTATCGGATCAAACCAGCGGGAACGACGATTCTACGTTGGTCGCGCCCGGGACAGAAGTTCTCCAACCTCTGTCCCCAACCAAAATGCCGCGGATTAAAAATCCAGACGTGCGTTGACACCAAAATAGCGCTGGTCGTCGCGCGGCACCGAACGTTGCGTATTGGCACCGGCACCGAGGAAGGCTGCATAGGACTTGTCGGCCAGATTTTTACCGAGTAGCGCCACACGCCAGCCGGCCGTCGGACTCGACAATGCAATGGATGCGTTGACGATGCCGTAAGACGGCTGAATGGTATTGGTCGCGATGGAAAGATCGAATTGCGTTTTGCTTTGCCAACTATAGTCGGTTCCTAAGTCGAGTCTTAGGCCGTTGCCGACATCCATCTTGTAGTTGGCCCGCACGTTCACTTTCCAGTCTGGTGCCGACGGCAATGGCGCACCGTTGAGGTTGGGACAGGTGGCACCGACCGGGCAATTAAATCTGTCGATGCGTGCGCGGGTATTGGCAACCGCGCCAGCGAAGGTGAACTGCTTGGAGAGCTTCGCTTCAAAATCGGCTTCGAAGCCTTTGGTCGACACGTCACCGGCGTTGATGAAGCGCGTGACGATGGTGCCGCCAACAAGATCCGGGAAATTCGCCTGATAGCCAGAATACTCTGTGTCGAACGCGGCAAGATTGAGTCGCAAGCGATTGTCTAGTAACGTGGATTTCAAACCAATTTCATAGCCCTTGGATTTTTCCGGGGCAAGCGCAATATCGTCGATAGCCGACATGTTGAAGAATGCGTTGTAAGCTGGCCCCTTATATCCTTTTGAATACGTCGCATAGACCGTGACATCTTTGCCGAGATCCAGTTGTGGGCCGATGCGACCAGAAACGCCGTTCTGGCTGGTGGACCCGACGGTATTGGCGCGCGTTACACGCACGCCCGGAATCTGCGCCGCTGCAGTGGAGACGCGACCGTGATAATAAGACAAGTCATCCGTTGTGTAGCGCAGGCCAAGGATACCTCTCAGCGTTTGGCTAAAGTTCAACTTGCTTTCCCCGAACAGCGAGCCACTCTTACCCAGCGTGCCGTAGGTGGCGACGCCATTATCGAGGAACAACGCGGCGCACGGAGTGACGCCCGATGCCAAATTGGGCAACGTGCCATTGCAGCGCCTCACGTCGCGCCGATACACCTCGTCGGTCTTGGTGCGCATGTAAAAGAGACCACCGACATATTCGAAGAACGCGCCCGTCGGCGAAGCGATTCGCAGCTCCTGCGAAAGTTGTTCAGACTTTAGTTGTCCGCGATCACTTAACGCTGCGATCTGGTTATTCACGGTACCAGTGCCGTCAATATCCTGAAACTGGATATTTTTCCATTCGCGCCAAGCGGTAATTGACGTAAGCGTCGCCCCACCCACGCCCCAGTCCACTTGTGCGGATAATCCGGAATTTGTGTCTTCAACGCGCTCCTTGACGTCTGCCGCGACGCTACGGTTTTCAAGTCCGGGAATGATCGGGCTGAGCGCCACTGGAATTACGCCGGTTGCACGCACGAACGGCCCACGCGACCCGGTATCTTCGGCCTTCGAATAATCGGCGATGAAGGTCGCTTTCAGATCTCGGTTGGCGGTGAACTCCAGCTTGCCGCGCGCGCCTTTGCGGTCATAACCCCCCACTTTTTCGCCAAGCGTAATATTGTCGATGTTGCCGTCGTATTTGCCGAACAGCACGGCAGCCGAACCAAGAACACCAGGGCTTAACTCGCCAGAAATACCGCTACGCAAGCGCGTTTCCTTCTTTTCAAAATACGAGACATCCACGAAGCGCTCCGTCCCTGATGAAATCGGCTTGGACACGATATTGATCACGCCAGCAGACGCATTCTTGCCGAACAAGGTGCCTTGTGGTCCCCGCAGGACTTCGATCCGGTCGACCTCCATGAGGTCGAGTGTGGCTTGACCGGGCCTCGCGTAGACAACGCCATCAACGACCGTGGACACCGTCGGTTCAACGCCAGGCGACGTTGAAATAGTACCGACGCCACGAATAAAGAGAGACGTGTCCTTATTGGAAGCGTTGGCGCGGAAATTTACCGTGGGTGCCTGTGATGTGATCGCGCCCAGCGTATTCAGATTCGCTTGTTCGAGCCTGTCTCCGCTGATAACGGAAATTGCTATCGGGACCGACTGCAGCGGCTCGCTACGCTTGGTGGCAGTGACGGTAATAGTTTCCAGTTTGTCCGATGCTTCTGGTTTGGCGGCCGGCGAAGAAGATTGCTGTGCATTAGCAAGGCCAGCCACTAGCGCTGCAATCGTTGACACTGCGGGCAACAGGAGGTGCCGGACTCCGTGGTGTTTGTTGAGTTTCCTGGCTATTTTCATGCGTTTCTCCTTGTCCATATATTTTTGAGCTGAGACTCTGCCGGACGTGCAAGGTATCAGCCACTGACGAGCAACTAATTTTTATCGGTATAGCTAAATGCGGTTGCGGGCCAAGTCATGATCTGAACACGCACCCGCCTGTTGGGATGAGCAACATACACTTACAGATGGGCACTTTAGGCAGGGAAGATGGTAAAGTCAAGTAGGTCATCTATATGACTTGACTAACTTGAGCGTTTCGATGCTTTTCCACCACAAATTATTGCAATCCCAATGCGGCAGTGCGGCAATGAATGCTGCGCTGCGGCAATGTATCACTAGGTAGTATCCCGACATGCAGGGTACGACCCAATTAATATCGAAACACAAAACAGGAACCATGCCGTCGACAGTACTGAGAACGACAGCGCCGAATTGGCCAGAAAAAAACCAGCGCCCCGTGTCTTACCTGAGGAACGCTTTTGAGGCCCTCTTGGTTTTGCGTAAATATCGCATCGACTAGCTGGCGCCCGGGGTCATGTGCGCGCCAGCATCTGCGATGCTGTTCGAGTTGCTGCTGGGGATGCCATTTGACTTTTTTGGGGCAAGAGCGCAAACGCGTTGCCGGTATCCAGTTTGCGGCCTTGATCATGTTGCGGTTTCGCATTGCGTTGCACTATCTGCGCATCACATTTGGCGAGATCAGCGCGCTGGGGACAAGACGATGTTGACGGTTGTCGCGGGTGACACCTCACGATAGATGCTGGTGCTGGCCATATTGGCGATCGGCAGGCGTACTTCGCTGAAGGAGCTCACCGAGCTCGGCACGAAGCCAGTGTTGCCGATGGTTGCAGCGACGTTGTTTCTGGCTGGCATAATTACCATCCTGACGAGAGCGTTTGTAATTGAGCGTCAACATTAATGTCAACAATAGGAACTACCGAATGACCGTGCGCAAACTCTCCGGCGTAATTCCAATTCTGGCCACACCATTCAATGACGATGAAAGTCTTGACCTTGCCTCATGGCAACGCATGATCGAATTCATGGTTGGGCTTAACGTCAACGGCATCACGATTCTTGGCGTACTCGGCGAATCCAATCGCCTCAACGATCATGAGCGGGAAGCGCTGATCAAGTCCGCCGTGGCTGTAGCCAGTAAGCGCATTCCCGTCATCGTCGGGACTAGCCATACCGGTTCGGCCGCTGCGGCTTATTTGTCGCAGATGGCGGAGGACTTGGGTGCGGATGCGGTGATGGTCGCGCCCGCCAAAGAGCCGGTTGCCAACGATGAGCGCGTCGTTGAGTACTACCGTCGTGTTGCCAACGCCACCAAGCTCCCAATCGTGTTGCAAGATCACCCCGCGTCCACCGAGGTTCAAATGTCGGTGCCGCTTATTTTGCGCATCGTGAAGGATGTCACGTCGGTCGTATGCATCAAGGCCGAAGCGGTGCCGACGCCACCAAAGGTTCGCGCGCTGCGTGAAGGGCTTTCGCGACCAGTTGCCATTTTAAGTGGACTCGGCGCACTTTACGCACCGTTTGATTTGGAGGCAGGGTCGGATGGTTTCAATACGGGATTTGCTTTTCCTGAAGTATTGATGGCGCTGGTGTCAGCTGCACGGGCAAAGGATTTTGATCGTGTGCACACACTGTTTGAGCGCTTTGCATCGTTGATCGTGTTTGAGCAGCAACCTGGACTCGCTGTTCGCAAGGAAATATTGCGGCTGCGGGGACTGATCGCAGGCAACCGCGTCAGGCATCCAGGTGCCACCATCGCGCCCGCAATCGCCGCCGATCTTGTTGCGCTGATTACGCGGACATTGCCAAACATGGACATCACCAGACCAATCGCGGTATGAGCGTCCAGCGATTGCTCCTCGATAAATACGACGCACGATTAAAGGCGCCGTTTGCAACACTTGGCATCATTGCGAGTGAGACGCACCTGTTGCATATTCATTTCCTGCCGATAGATGTGGCCGCAAAAGCGCCCAAGACCAATACCGTTGCGCATCTAGCGAGCGTGCAATTGATGGGCTATCTCGATAACGCGGCGTTCGAGTTTGATCTGCCGTTAAAACTTGCGGGCAGCAAACATCAGCTCGATGTGTGGCAGGCGATGCAAAAAATTGCTGCTGGTGAAACGCAGACTTATGGCGATCTGTCGGCCAGTATTGATTCGTCACCGCGCGCCGTGGGAACGGCGTGCGGTACAAATCCGGTGCCGATTGTCGTGCCTTGCCATCGCGTGGTGGCTGCAAACGGGCTGGGTGGATTTATGGGCGGCAAGCAAAATGACCCGCTAGCGATTAAACGCTGGCTGCTGGCGCACGAAGCCTCACAAAAAGCAGCGTCGCTCTTCTGATTTTCGCCATCCGATGAAACGTGATGCTCTCATCGATCAATTCGCCGACAGCCTTTGGCTATCCGATGGATTGGCGCGCAACACCACTGAAAGCTACGGACGCGACATCACCCAGCTCGATGAATGGCTGCACAAGGGAAATGCCGTGACACTGCTGACGGTGGAACCACAACATTTGCAGGCATTCCTTGGCCATCGCATCAATGCCCTGCATGCCAGCCCTCGATCCACTGCACGTCTGACCTCTGCGCTGAAACGGTTCTTCCAGTATCTGTTGCGCGAGACGCTGATCACAGCCGACCCCAGCGCGCATCTGCAATCACCCAAGCTCACACGCGGTTTGCCACAGTCGCTCTCAGAAGCGGATGTCGATGCGTTGCTCGACGCACCGGATGTCAACACGCCGCTGGGCCTGCGCGACTGCGCGATGCTCGAAACGCTCTATGCGAGCGGGTTGCGTGTGACCGAACTAGTGACATTGAAGGTGGCGCAGGTGAGCCTTGATATGGGCGTGGTGCGCGTGATGGGCAAGGGATCGAAGGAACGACTAGTGCCGCTCGGCGAAACGGCGTCTGATGTGATCCAGCGCTACGCAACATCAGCGCGCATCGAAATTCTTGACGGCAAAAAATCCGACGACATGTTCGTCACACAGCGTGGCCGCGCCATGACACGCCAGATGTTCTGGCACATGATCAAACGCTACGCCATCAAAGGTAACGTGAACAAACCGCTTTCGCCGCACACCTTGCGCCACGCGTTTGCCACCCACCTGATTAATCACGGCGCGGATTTACGCGTGGTGCAATTGCTGCTAGGGCACGCCGATATTACGACCACGCAGATCTATACGCATGTGGCGCGGGAACGATTGAAGCAGATTCATGCGCAGCATCATCCGCGGGGGTGATGGTTTGTTGGACGGTTGATGCCAAACTACCTTTGCGGTTAGTGATGCTTTAGCGATGCACGTGATCGCCAATTAGCTGATGCGTTTCGCAAATATGGTCAACGTCTGCCCGTCATGTAGCACCTGATCAAACCCCAGCCAACCTGCGCGCTCAAAGGTGCCCACCGCCGAGTGGGTGGACGCGTAAAGTTTGGCGATGCACAATCGCGCTGCATGTTCGCAAGCCGCGCGAACCAATTCCTCGGCGACACCTCGCCCGCGAAAGGGTGCATGCACATACAAGCCGCGCAACCACGGGCTCACATGCGGGTAGGGTTCGAATTGTTCGTCGCGTATAGAACACACGCCCAGCAACGTTGACGCATTATCAAAAGCCACGAGTGCCAGCGGCATGCAATCTCGATTGGCGACGCTGCGAAAATCAGCTTCAATTTCTTCAAGCGGCGTGTCGATGAACCACCCAGCCCACTCCTGTTTGTACCAGGTTGCCAGTTTGGGAGTGGCGTCGGATGCGTCCGCGAGCAGCCGCACGACGACAGGCTCAGTCATGCGTGTTACTGCGCAGAATGTTGAGCACGCGTTGTCCGACGCTGAGTAATTTTTCGTCTTGCAGGCGCGCGCCGATCAGTTGCAATCCGAGCGGCATGCGTTTCTTGCTGCGATAAACGGGGATGTTGATGGCGGGCAGATGCAGCGTACTGGCGAGGCGATTAAATACCGGGTCCCCGGTCGATGCCAACCCTTTGGGCGCAGCGCCGGTTGCCGACGGCATGAACAGCACATCGGCATCAGCGAATAATTGTGCAGCCTGCTTTCTGGCCAATTCAGTGCCCGCCAATGCTGCTTGATAAACATCGGCACCGATGGCGGCACCTTCATCAAGCATGGCGGTGATCTCGCTACTCAATTGGTGACGATGTTGCTGATGTTCGGTCTGGTAGAAACGCGCCATTTCAACAAGCTGGATAATGCGCTGGTCAGTCTGCGCAATATCAAAAATTACCGGCAAACGTGCTTCCCGCACGCTTAAGCCCGCGATAACAAGCGCTTCGGCCGCTTCAGCGACGGCAACCGCCATGTCCACGTCGGCGTGTTCCATTAAATTGGAAACGACCAATATCCGTAGCGGGCCTTTGCCGATGTTTTGCAGCGGGATCGCGGAGGCGCCAATCATCGCCGCGTACCAAAGCGCTGCGTCGTCGAGGGTTCGTGTGAAAACGCCGACGGTGTCCAGCGTTTCGGATTGCACTTTCACACCCGTGCGCGGCACCAGACCAAATGTCGGTTTGAATCCCACGACGCCGCAATAGGCGGCTGGCCGAATGAGCGAGCCCGCAGTCTGCGTGCCGAACGCGATTCGCACCATGCCCGCCGCCACGGCTGCCGCCGAACCCGACGATGATCCGCCCGGCGAGTGCTCGCGATTTTGCGGGTTGCGTGTCTTGGCCGGATACGTTGCAGCCAACTCAGTGGTCGCGGTTTTGCCGATGATCACAGCCCCCGCCGCTTTCGCGAACGCCACACACGCGGCATCCTGCCTCGAAATATTGCCTGCGTAAATCGGTGTGCCGCAGGCAGTCGGCATTCCTGCAACGTCGATGATGTCTTTAACGCCAACTGACATGCCGTAAAGCAGACCGCGCTCGGCAGACTGATCGAGTTGCCGGGCGCGGCTTAGCGCAGCTTCCCGATCAACAAATTCCCATGCGCCGATATCCCGATCAAGCATGTCGATTTGGGCGAGCCCGTCTTCGATCAGGAACTCGCATTCGCCAATATTACGTTCGACCATCTTGGCGTCTCAGCACTAGCGCATGCCGGGCATCATGCCTTTCATGCCCCGCATCATCTTTGCCATGCCGCCGCTGCCCTTCATCATTTTCATCATTTTTTGCATCTGTTCGAACTGGGTGATCAATCGATTCACTTCCTGAACCGTCACGCCGGCACCTGCGGCGATGCGGCGTTTACGTGTGGCTTTGAGCAGATCAGGTTTGCGGCGTTCAAGTGGCGTCATGGAATTAATGATGCCCTCGGTCCGTCGCATTTGTTTTTCCTGTAAATCTGGCGAACCCTGCGCGGCTTGAGAAAGTTGTGCGGGAAGCTTATCCATCAGCGCTGACATACCACCCATTTTGCGCATTTGCTGGAGCTGCATTTTGAAGTCATCAAAATCAAAACCTTTGCCTGACTTGAATTTCTCGGCGAGCTTTTTTGCCTCGACCACATCGACATTCTTCTGCACATCCTCGATCAGGGACAGCACATCGCCCATGCCGAGAATGCGCGACGCCATGCGTTCGGCGTGGAAGACTTCGAGGCCATCCATTTTCTCGGAGACACCGGCGAACTTGATCGGCTGGCCGGTGATGTGCCGCACGGAAAGTGCCGCACCACCGCGAGAATCACCATCGAGTTTGGTGAGAACGATGCCGGTAAGCGGCAGCGCTTCAGCAAATGCCTTGGCCACATTCACTGCATCCTGGCCCTGCATGGCATCGACCGTGAATAGCGTTTCAATCGGTGTGACCGCCGCATGGACTGCCTTGATCTCTGCCATCATGGCGTCGTCGATTGCAAGGCGTCCGGCGGTATCAATTATCAGCACATCATGAAAATGCGTTTTCGCCCATTGCTTGGCTGAAACAGCAATATCGACTGGTTTTTCGTCAGGATTACTCGGGAAGAAATCAACACCGACCTGTGCGGCGAGGGTTTTCAGCTGCTCGATGGCGGCAGGGCGATATACGTCGGCGCTCACCAGCAGCACTTTCTTTTTGTGCTGCTCCTTGAGCAGTTTGGCGAGCTTGCCTGCGCTGGTCGTTTTGCCCGCGCCCTGCAAGCCTGCCATCAGGATAATTGCAGGTGGTGTGGTGGCGAAATTGAGCGGTAACGTGTTGAATGTTGGCAGGGTTGTTGTGCTCCGTGGCGCAGCGGCGCTGCCCAACATCAGTGCAATCAACTCATTGTGGACAATGCCGACAAACGCCTGGCCTGGCGTGAGGCTCTGCATCACGTCGGCTCCGAGGGCTTTTTCCTTCACGCGCGCGATGAAATCTTTCACCACGGTCAGGCCGACGTCGGCTTCCAGCAGTGCCATCCGCACATCCCGCAGCGCGTCGGCGATGTTGTCTTCCGTGAAGCGCGATTGACCGCGCAACGTTTTGACGATTCCGGCTAACCGGTTGGTGAGGTTATCGAGCATGGCGTTCCAGCATTGAAATTCGCCTCAGTGCAAGGCGGGGAGAAATCGGGATGGTGTAAACTCGGGAACTGAAAAAACGCAACATTTTGTTGATTTGTCCAGTTTCTCATGCCGAACTTTGACCTCCATTTTACCACCGCCGTCCTCTACGGCCTGACCGCTCTGGCGGCGTGGTTGCCAGCAGCGTCGCCCGCGAATATGGGCGTGTCGGCGGCCCCGGTCGGCAGACGTTCCATGCTGCGTGCAGGGCTGTTGGTCGGGCTCGTTTGCCATGGCGTGGCACTGGGCGGTGCGCTGTTCGGCGGCGACGGACTCAATATCGGCTTTTCGCACGCGGTATCGCTGATCATGTGGCTGGTCATGGGTGCGTATTTTCTGATCGGATTTGATAATCAGCTGCTGCGCCTGACGGCGCTGTATCTTGCGCCCATTGCGGTGGTGGCTGCATTACTGCCTGGTCTGTTGCCAGCGCATCGTATCGTTCACTATGCCGGGTTTGCGTTCAAGCTGCATTTTGTCGTGGCGATTCTGGCCTATGCGCTCTATACCGTCGCTACCTTGCACGCGCTGCTGATGTTGTTTCTGGAAAAGCACCTGCACGAAGGTAATCTGCCGCCGCTTTTACAAGGTCTCCCGCCGCTCTTAAGGTTGGAAAAGTTGCTGTTTCAATTGTTGGGCGTAGCTTTTCTGCTGCTCACGGCAACGCTTGTGTCGGGGATATTTTTTTCCGAGTCGCTGTTCGATAAACCGTTTCAGATAACCTACAAAACAGTGTTTGCCGCGTTCTCATGGGTAATATTCGGGGGACTGCTGTTTGGTCATTTTAAGTTTGGCTGGCGCGGCAAGCTTGCCGTCCGCTGGACACTGATCGGATTTGTGCTACTGCTGCTGTCCTACGTGGGCAGTAAATTCGTGTCGGAAATCATCTTGCAGCGCGTATGACCTGCGATTGGCTGCATGGACGCTATTTCCCTTAACTGGCTGTTCGCCACGCTTGTGCTGTTGCTGCTGATTTCGGCTTTTTTTTCAATCGCCGAAACCAGCATGATGTCGCTCAATCGCTATCGCTTGAGCCACATGGTGAAGAAAGGCCATAAATCTGCGGCGATGACCCAAGCCCTGCTTGCGAAAACGGATCGTTTGTTGGGCGTCATCCTGCTCGGCAATAATCTGGTCAATTCGGCTTCTGCGGTGCTTACCGCCATCATCGCCGAGCGCCTGTTGGGGAAAGACGAATATGTGCTGGCCGCAGCGACTGGCGCAGTCACGTTTCTCATTCTCGTGTTCAGCGAGATCACGCCGAAGGTGATCGGCTCGCGCTTTCCCGAGAAAATTGCCCTGCCAGCGAGTTACGTGCTTACGCCGCTGCTCAAGATTTCATACCCAGTGGTCTGGTTCGTGAATCTGTTCGTTCAGGTTTTGCTCAGGCTAATGCGCATCAAGCCGGTAGTGGAAGGGGACGCGCATTTGTCGATGGAAGAAATGCGCACGTTGGTGCTCGAAGGCGGGCAGTTCATTCCGAAAAAGCACCAAAGCATCATGGTTAATCTGTTTGACCTTGAGAGCATGACGGTTGATGACACCATGACCCCGCGCGCCTTAATCGAGGGCGTGGATTTGCAGGACAGTATCGACGACATTCGCAATACGCTCGCTACCGCGCATCACACGCGCCTGATTGTGTACGACGACGATCTTTCCAACGTGGTAGGGGTGGTGCACGTGCGCAAAGTGTTGAATGCGTCGCGCAAGGAGCCTTTGTCGCTAGAGACGTTGAGGGAAATATGCCGCGAGCCTTACTTTGTACCGGAAGGAACAGGGTTGCTCGCGCAACTCACACAGTTTCAGGAGAACCAGCGGCACATGGCGCTGGTGGTGGATGAATATGGTGAGATTCAGGGGCTGGTGACGCTACAAGACATTCTGGAAGAAATTGTCGGTGAATTCACGAGCCAATCGCCGATGAATACCGGGCTATATCGTAAGCAGGACGACGGCAGCGTCATGGTTGAAGGCTCATGCCCACTGCGGGTGCTAAATCGCAAACTTGGCTATCACTTTCCGCTGGATGGGCCTAAAACCATCAATGGCTTGTTGCTGGAACAGCTGGAAGACATTCCGGAGCCGGGTGTCGCAGTAAAAATTGCTGATGTCGCCATCGAGATCATGCAAGTGCACGACAAGATGGTGAAAGTGGTGAGGCTGCCACGCCGCAAATGACCGATGCTCGACGGCGGGCAGTTATGGTTTTGCCGCAGCCTCTGACTTAATGAGATTGTCCCATTCGGTCACCGGTATGCGCGCAATCGGCTCGCTGCCCCCCTTGTTGTCGGGCTGAAAGACAACAATTTCCGCCTCTTGCAATGAACCCATGATGCGCTCCTCCGTTTTAGGGCTGCCGTGGGTGTGCGAGACAAGTAAACGATTGGTTCCTTTTGCGGGCATCTCCGCTAATTGCTTAAAGCGTGCTGTATTGACGTCAGTGCCTATGCGCTGACCAATTTGATGGTTTAGGTCTTCTGTTATCTCGATAGGCCCCAAGCCCATCGCGTGCCCGGTATCCCGGGTGCGACAAAACTGGGCCGTCAGCACTTGGCTGAACGGTACCTTCAACTCTCGCATGGCATTACCGACTTTGCGCGCCTGTTCGCGTCCTGCATCGGCAATATTGCGCTGAATCGCACAGTTGTCCCACCACAAGGGCGTCTGTATCAAATTGCCGTCTTGGCCGACATTTGATAGTGCATGACGCATATACAGATTGAATCCACCTCGCCTTAACGCCTGCACGAGTGCTAAGCCCTTGAGCTCCTTTGTGGCATCAATGAGCGGCAAGTTTGGTGCTGCAGGAACGGCGGTTACCTGCGGCGGAGGCGCAGCAATTGGCGCAACGGAGTCTGTGACCGTTTGTTTGCCGATCCACTGCCACTGACCAGGCGATAGCGTCGTAATGTAATGAAAACGATTGCCCGGCTCCACTTTGAAAATCGCGGTATGGCTTTCCTGTAACGTGGACAATGCCGGGTGGATGATCGACGGCGGTAGTGAATGACCAACCAGCACCCGATTGGCTCTCGGCGGGGTGGGCCTCGTAAGCAACTGTTGGATGCCGGCTGTGTAGTTGGCCAATGAACTGACCGGTGTGGTCGCTCCCCGGAGTTTGCTGGAGAGTGCGGTGAAGTCGTTCAGTGCAGCATTACGCTGGGGAGCGGCAAGGCCAAGCAGGCCCGCAGTGTCGAAAGCACGGCAAAATTCGCTGCTGATCACTTCATTGACGACGATGCGCTGGCGCGATAAGGCCCCGGCAATTGCGCGCATCTGTGCTTGCACTTCCGGGCCGATTCGTTTGGTGTTTTGACAGTCCTTCCACCATTCTCCGCTGGTTATGTTGTCGGTCGATCCGGGCAAAACGGCTCCGTTTCTCATGTACAACACGTAACCGCCGCTACGCAGTTCCCTGATCAGCCCCTCTGCCAGTCCAAATGAGGCGTCCTCAACCGCCAAGGGTTCAGTAATAGCCACGTTTGCTGTCGCTTTGGCTGTTTGTGAGCTTGCACTCACTGTCTGTGAAAGCAATGGCAAACAATGCGATGAGAGCGCTATAGTCGCGGCACACGAGACGATTCTACGAGCCGTACCGGGACCAAACCTGAGGAAAATATGCATGGAAACTCACCGAACGATATGGGGGAATATAGAGCGCAACGAAACTGCCGGTAGATGGATTATATTTCACCTCCCGCCAGTCGCGAACGCTGCTTGCAAGCTTGGTTAGGAGCGCTTAGACACAAGAAAGTCGATAACAGACACTCAAAACGCTAGCTACAAAATTCCCATCGGTATGTTTGACGTTACGACGGAAAACCCGGATAATGTTGGGTTCCGTGGAGAGGTGGCCGAGTGGTTAATGGCAGCAGACTGTAAATCTGCCCTCTTACGAGTACGCTGGTTCGAATCCAGCCCTCTCCACCACTGGTTCACGGAGCAGGTGAAGTCATTGCATTGCGGGTGTAGCTCAATGGTAGAGCAGAAGCCTTCCAAGCTTACGACGACGGTTCGATCCCGTTCACCCGCTCCAGATTTTTGTAGTTAGTTGGGCAAGCATGTGTTTCTTAGGCAAGGCGCACGATCCTGCCGCTTACGTATCTGTAAGTAAAGGTGAGTGCAACGCAGCATAAGAAACACAGGCGCCGCTCAAAGCCCTTGTAGCTCAGTGGCAGAGCACTCCCTTGGTAAGGGAGAGGCCACGCGTTCAATCCGCGTCAAGGGCACCAGTTTCAGTTGTAAAGAGTTGGCAATATTTCAACGTTAATTTTCAGAACGCATTCTTAGCATTCTCGAGGACAAGAAATGGCAAAAGGCAAGTTTGAGCGTACGAAGCCCCACGTGAACGTTGGGACGATTGGGCACGTAGACCACGGCAAGACGACGCTAACGGCGGCGATCACGACGGTATTGGCCAAGAAATTTGGTGGAGAAGCCAAGGCCT
>JANNRY010000418.1:0-2748 GCA_031401935.1 Betaproteobacteria bacterium
GGGAGCAAACACCGCTGTTTTCAAACAAGCCGATAAAGACGCCGGCGCCGCCCGCTGGTCTTCAGGTGAACCTGCCGCACAGCAAGCCGTGTTTGTCGATACGCGCAAGTACGAATGCATCCTCACCGATACCCAACTCGATACGTGGATCGCAAAACTCAACGCCGCCGAGTTAGCTTGCGTCGATACCGAGACCACCAGCCTCGATCAGATGCAGGCGCAGATCGTCGGTCTGTCATTCGCATGCGTTGCGGGCGAAGGCGCTTACCTGCCACTGCGGCACAGCTACCCCGGCGCACCGGACCAGCTCGATTTCGATCGATCTATCGCTAAATTGCGTCCTTGGCTGGAGGATGCAACCAAACGCAAGCTCGGCCAAAACATCAAATACGATTTGCACGTATTCGCCAATCACGGCATCCATGTGAAAGGCTACGTGCACGACACGTTGCTGCAATCGTATGTGCTGGAAAGCCATCAGCGGCACGACATGGATTCACTGGCAACGCGGCATCTGAACGCTAAAACGATTTCGTTTGAAGAAGTCGCCGGCAAAGGTGCTTCACAGATCGGCTTTGAACAAGTTTCAATCGAGACCGCCACCAACTATTCGGCGGAGGATTCCGACGTCACGCTGCAGCTGCATTTGGCGATGCATCCACAAGTCGCGGGTGATCCCAAACTCAATTTCGTTTATGAAACTATCGAGATGCCGACCTCGCATGTGTTGCTGACAATTGAGCGCAATGGCGTGCTGATTGACGGCGCGCTGCTAGATAAACAGAGCGGCGAACTCGGCATCAAGATGCTCGCACTTGAAGCCAAGGCGTTTGAGGAAGCAGGCCAACCATTCAATCTCAGCTCGCCCAAGCAACTTGGCGAGATTCTGTTCGACAAAAAAGGGATCAAGCCGCTGAAGAAGACGCCCGGCGGCGCGCCCTCAACCGATGAAGAAACGCTGGCGAAGCTCGCCGAAGATCATCCGCTGCCAAAAATCATTCTCGAATACCGCAGTGTCGCCAAACTAAAGAGCACCTATACCGACAAGCTGCCGCGCATGGTTAATCCCCAAACCGGCCGCGTGCATACCAACTACGGACAGGCGATTGCGGTCACGGGCCGCTTGTCATCGAATGACCCCAATCTGCAAAACATCCCTGTGCGCACAGCAGAAGGCCGCCGCATCCGCGAAGCCTTTATCGCGCCGCCGGGCAGCAAGATTGTTTCTGCCGACTATTCACAGATCGAATTGCGCATCATGGCGCATCTGTCGAGTGATCCCGGTTTGCTGGATGCCTTTGCCAAAGGTGAGGACGTGCACCGCGCCACGGCATCGGAAGTGTTCAGTGTGCCGCGCGATCAGGTTTCCAGTGAACAGCGGCGTTACGCCAAGGTAATCAACTTCGGATTGATTTACGGCATGAGCGCGTATGGATTGGCGAGTAACCTCGGCATCGAAAATTCAGCAGCGAAGCTCTACATCGACAAATATTTCGCGCGCTATCCCGGCGTGAAGGCGTATATGGATCGCACACGTAACGAAGCGCACGAGCGTGGCTATGTAGAAACGGTATTTGGTCGCCGCTTGTGGCTGCCCGATATTCGCAGCGGCAATCAGGGCCGCCGCCAAGGTGCCGAACGCGCGGCGATCAACGCGCCCATGCAAGGCACTGCAGCAGATTTGATCAAGCTGGCGATGATTGCGGTGCAGGGTTGGCTGGAGACTGAAAAACTTGAAACACGCATGATCATGCAGGTGCACGATGAGTTGGTGCTGGAGGTGCCGGATTCAGAGTTGGAGCGTGTGAAAGCGAAAGTGCCGGAGCTGATGAGTGGAGTGGCTAAGCTGGATGTGCCGCTGGTGGCGGAGCCGGGGGTGGGGGTGAATTGGGAGGAGGCGCATTGAACTGCATTTGGTGCTATCAGAAAAAGGCCGATTAATCGGCCTTTTTCTTTCCAGAACCTAACTTGCCAGCTTCCTATAAATGGCTGTGATTTGCTCCAGCTGAGTGTAACAAGCTCGCGTCTTACCCATGATCTCCGGTTTACTTTTCGCAATTTCCATATAGGCTCGCTTCGCCGTTTCAACCAGTTCTGAGTCATCCAACGCATTCGGTTGGCGTATCTGCCAGCCAGATTTCCCCTTCACGGCAAACTGCGCAAACGACGCGATGATTGGGAAAATAATACCGTCAGGCACATCGACGATTTCCTTGCCATCACGCTCAATTGATCTGAGACCAGTTCCCTGAAAGCCTTGGTGACGCTTCCATTCCGAATAGAGCTTCCACGCGTGAGGGGCGATATCCAAATAGAATTGGTAGACCGCAGCAAGTTCTTCATTTTCACCACTCTTCGCACCGTCATAGATAACGCGAAAGTCCTTTAGGCAGGTCGCCTTCGCGCTGTATGTGTACGTCTTATTTGGCTCACCTTGTTTCCACCAGAGGGAACTTGGCAAGAGCGCGGCAATTACTTGAAGTAGTTTTTCTGTTGGAAGGTAGTCGTTATCATCTGCTGGGCGTTGACTTTCGGACTTGCGAAGTTTGGCGTAAGAGTCATTTTTTTGAATTGCTGCTTCAAGTTCGTTCAGTTCACCCTTCTTTCCGGCAATCGAGATGAGCTGTACATCATTTTGAAAATTGCGCGCTATTGAAATGTCCGCAATCAAGTCCTCGTCGGTTGTGACGATAACTTCAAACTTAATGTGTATATCGTCAAGACTGCCCCCAGACTCTTGGAAATCAC
>JANNRY010000419.1:0-8713 GCA_031401935.1 Betaproteobacteria bacterium
GTGTGCCATTGATCGCGGGGACGGGGGGCAATTCGACCAAAGAAGCCATTCACCTTACCGAATTCGCCAAACTTGCCGGTGCGGACTATGCACTTTCGGTCGTGCCGTATTACAACAAGCCGACGCAGGAAGGCCAGTATCTTCATTTCCGTGCCATTGCTGAATCGACAGATCTACCGATCATTTTGTACAACGTGCCGGGCCGTACCGTCGCGGACATTGCCAACGACACTACGCTCCGTCTGGCTGAAATTCCGAACGTCGTTGGTATCAAAGATGCCACCGCCAACATGGCGCGCGGCGCTGATCTGCTGAAGCGGGCACCGAAAGAATTCGGCATTTATTCCGGCGAAGATGTTTCGACATTGGCACTGATGCTTTTGGGTGCTCACGGCACCATTTCCGTCACCGCAAACGTCGCGCCGCGCCTGATGCACGAGATGTGTGCTGCCGCCCTCAAGGGTGATCGCGCCAAGGCCATCCAGATTAATAATCGCCTGCTCAGTTTGCACAACGAGTTGTTCCTCGAATCCAATCCCATACCGGTGAAGTGGGCGCTCAACCAAATGGGTTTGATCGACACCGGTATTCGCCTGCCACTCACGCCGTTTGACCCGAAGTTTCATGGCCTTCTACTCGAAGCCATGCGCGCGGCAGGCATTCACGAAACATTAAAGGAAGTAGCATAAATGACGTCCAAGCGTAATCTGTTAGTCGCTTTCGCAGCGGCATTGGTCAGTATTTTTCTTACCGCATGTGGCTCGTTTGGGTCATCCGGGAAAAATACCGACTATCGTTCTCAGGGTGGCAAAATTCCCTCTCTGGAGGTTCCGCCTGATCTGACGTCACCGGTTGTTGATGATCGATTTGTTATACCGGATTCGAAGGCGACCACTTTCTCCAGTTACAACCGCGAACGTGGCGTCGTACCAACGACTGGCACCTCCGTGCTGCCAAAGGTTGACGGCGCTCGCATCGAGCGCGTTGGCGAACAACGCTGGCTGGTGGTGAAATCTGCACCAGACAAAGTCTGGCCGGTGATTAAAGAGTTTTGGACTGAGACGGGCTTTATATTGAAACGAGAGAGTCCGGAAGTCGGCATCATGGAAACAGATTGGGCTGAAAACCGCGCAAAAATCCCGCTTGATATCGTTCGGCGCACTGTGGGCCGTGTGCTGGATGGTCTCTATGATTCGGGTTACCGCGATAAATTTCGTACAAGGTTGGAAGCCGGTGTGGAACCGGGCACAACAGATGTGTACGTTAGTCACCGGGGGCTGGAAGAGATTTACACCAATATAGATAAAAGCAGTACCAGCTGGCAGCCGCGTGGGACTGACAGGGAACTGGAAGCCGAAATGTTGGCGCGCTTGATGGCCAAGTTTGGCGTTGCTGCGGCAACTGACAAACCAAATGCAGTCGCCGGTGCTCCCGGAGTGGCAACCGTTGCGCGCGCCTTCTACTCGCCGGACAAAAGCGGATCACTTAAAGTCAATGAGCCATTTGACAGAGCATGGCGGCGCGTTGGGCTTGCACTTGATCGTATCGGTTTTACCGTTGAAGACCGTGATCGCTCCAAAGGGCTATTTTTCGTACGCTATATTGACCCCGATGTAGAGGCCAAAGCCAGCGGCAGTCAGAAAGGTTTCCTTGACAAGCTGGCGTTCTGGCGAAAAGAAGATCCTGCCTCGAAGCCGCAGTACCGCATTTTTGTCGCGGAGTCAGCTGGCACATCGGACGTTATGGTGCAAGGCGCGGACGGGAAGCCGGACAACTCGAGCACATCGAAGCGCATCCTGAATTTGTTGCTGGAACAGCTCAAATAGGCCCCGTAGCTACGGGAGCTTGGTTGATGCAATGGTTGTCAAACGGGCTCGCCATGATTCATGCCGGGCCCGTTTTCATGTTTAGGGATTTGCGTTGAGTATGCGTTTTGCTTCGCTCGGAAGCGGCAGCGAAGGAAACGCGCTTATTGTTCAGGTCGGCCAGACTACCGTGATGATGGATTGTGGTTTTGGTCTCGCCGCGACAGAAATGAGGCTGGCGCGCGTTGGATTAATGCCGGAAGACATCGACGCGATTCTGGTCACGCACGAACATTCCGACCACATTGGTGGCGTCGCCAGATTTGCGCGAAAGCATAAACTCCCCGTTTGGCTGACCCACGGCACCGCCAAAGTTTTCCGCGAAGGCTCTGTATCGACCGCCATGCTCAATTTTGTCGATCCGCACGAATCGTTTTCGGTGGGTGACGTAAACGTGACGCCATATTTTGTCCCACACGATGCGTTCGAGCCGGTGCAGTACGTGTTCTCGGATGGCGCTGCCCGACTTGGCGTACTGACGGACACCGGTTCTATTACCGCACATATTCAGAGCACGCTCTCCGGCTGCGACGCGTTGGTGCTCGAATGTAATCACGATCTCGACATGTTGATGCGTGGCCCTTATCCGGATAGCCTCAAAAGACGCGTATCAGGAAAATTTGGACATCTGGACAACGCTACTTCCGCATCGCTTTTGGCGGGAATTGATTGCTCGCGGTTGAAACATGTCCTTGCCGCACACTTATCCCAACGAAATAACTTGCCGTCCCTGGCGGTGGCCGCATTGGCTGGGGTGCTTGGCTGTGAGGCTGGCTGGATTGGCATCGCTGAACAGGAACAGGGTTTCGATTGGCGCGAAATCTAGAAACAAACAAATCAATTTATTTCTTTGTAAAGTGCGCCCGCTGGCGCACAAACAAAAAAGCCGACGTTTCGTCGGCTTTTTTGCAACACAGCAATGAAGAAATTACTTCTTCGGAGCAGCATCTTTTGCGGCAGGAGCGGCGGCTTTAGCAGCATCTACAGCTTTGCCAGCGGCGTCTTTGGCAGCGTCAACAGACTTGCCAGCAGCGTCTTTGGCAGCATCAACGGTCTTGCCAGCAGCGTCTTTAGCAGCTTCAACGGTTTTGCCAGCAGCGTCTTTGGCGGCTTCAACGGTTTTGCCAGCAGCGTCTTTAGCGGCTTCAACTGCCGGTGCAACAGCAGCAGCGGCCGGAGCAGCTGGAGCAACCATTTCAACTTTAGGAGCAACTGGAGCAGCTTTAGGTTCTTCTTTGCCACAAGCGGCGAGGCCGAGTGCAGCGATTGCAACGATGAGGACGGACTTATTCATGTGATTCCCTTGGAGAAAAATTTGATCAAATTTTTTTATCGGCGGATGTGACCTTCCAGACATCTTCGCGACACTTAAAATATCTTCTAAGTTGCTTCGATGCTGTAATGCTGTTTCGACCGACCTTCAAGTATAACAGCTTCTTTGTGCAGTGCACAAATGGTAACTGCTCACAAGCCAAGATTGCTACCCGTGACGGCAAGCTCACTTTGGTCCCAAATCTCCTCAAAGCGCTCGATGAAAGGACGTGTATCCACTGAACTGTGGAGTGTGACCACGGAGCGCGGATGGTCAATATGTAATTTGCGCCAGTAATGCGCGTCGTCAGCAATGATCATCGGGTCACGCGCCTCGGCGGCCTGCCCAAGAGTGCGGTGGATTTGTATCTGGCCGGAAAACTGGGTGAGCAGCGCAACAAGACGTGGCAATTCGCTTTCGATGCCTCGCGTGTCGTGAAGCGCAATCCGTAGTCGGTGATCGCGGCTTTCCAGCAGGAACTTGCGTAGCGTCTCAATCCTTTCCGGCTGGCCAACATCGCGATCTCTGAGCGTCTTCGGGTCGGCATCAAAAATCCGCAGTTCGCGGCTGGCCTGTGCAAACACGTCCTCAATTGCGGCGCGCGCGTCGCTTTTGGATTCCATCAGGCGATAGATTTTTTCAGGCGGGGGATTGAGTTCTGGCATGTCGCTTCCTCAACGGTTCAGTTGCTGGTCTTTATTTTGGCCTTCACTGACGCACAAACGTCAGTGCGCCATCACAATAATATTCGTACAAAAATGACAGTAACGACTTGGATTTTAGGGTGGCAATGTCTGCACCGGCCAGTACACGGTGATTCGCAAATTCGCGAAGGCTGGGCCAGTTGTCAATTGTCGGCGCGCGTGCCTCACCGTTGATAAAAATGTGTTCGCTGTCATACAGAATTCGTGTCTTCAGATCGAGTTCGAGGCCACGCTGAATCGCCAGCTTGCAAAATGCACCTGCCGCGAGCGCTGTTTCCGGAGGGTCGAAAATCACATGCGATTTTGGCTCAGTGAGATGACAGCCAATAAACCTGCGAATCGCAGTCTGGTCCCGCGCCGCCGTTTGGATGTCGCCAAGCAAGCTCGCAATGCGTCGCTGCATCGCGGCGTCAATTTGTGCCGATTGATATGTGGAGTTGAGTTCAGGATCTGCGTACTGTCCAGCGAATTGAAGTTCGTCGCGCAGGTGGTCAAGGAACGCGACGCTGAGCTCTTGTTTTGATGGCGCACGAAAACCGATCGACCAGGTGAGACACTCCGTTTCGGCGATACCGTTGTGGGCAATGCTGGGCGGCAAGTAGAGCATGTCCCCATTTTCCAGCACGAATTCTTCCGTTGGCTTGAAGTGCGAAAGAATTTTTAGCGGCAAGTCAGGCTTTAAACGCAGATCCTGCTGGCTCGAAATCTGCCAGCGACGCCGACCCATGCCCTGCAACAGAAAAACATCGTAGCTATCGAAATGTGGACCCACACCTGCCCCCGCTACGGCATAGCTCACCATCAGGTCATCGATTCGCGCTTGCGGAATGAAGTTGAAATGCGCAAGCAACTCGTGAGCCTCATGTGAAAAATGCTGAACATCCTGTACCAGCACTGTCCACAAAACATCACTTGGTTGGCGAAAATCGCCCGATGAAAATGGACCGCTTTCAATTTCCCATGTAGTGCCGTGGCGTGTGATCAAGCGGCTTTCGGCTTCATCGCGTCGTGCAAGCGTGAGTACTTCGCGCTTGGTAAGAGGCGCTTTGAAATTCGCAATCGCATTGCGGATCAGGAGCGGTTTCTTCTGCCAATACTCACGCAAAAAGTCCTCCGCACTGATGCCGCCGAGCAGAGGCAATCGTTGCAGCGCTGATTTGTGAGCGCTTGTTTTAGTGGTGGCTTGATTCATTTCAGAAAGGTGTTGCAGAGCATCAATTAAAGTTCAGAAAATGCGCTAGAATAATTTCGAGGTTATGCAACTCATCGCAATTTAATCTAACCACTGAACTGGACGACAATGTTACACGTTGGTTCGAGAGCACCCGCATTTGAGCTGCCGGAAGCGAGCATGGAAATGATCCAGCTTTCCAGCTTTCGTGGCAAGAAAAACGTCGTCCTGTATTTCTACCCTCGTGACGGTACGCCCGTGTGCACGATGGAGGCCATCAGTTTTTCAGACCACGAAGACGCATTCGATGAGTGTGACACCGTCGTCTTCGGTGTTTCGCGGGATGATTGCCTCGCGCACGAAGAGTTCCGTGATAAGCACGGATTGTCGCTACGGCTGCTGTCAGATGCCGAGTGCGAAGTAATGAAAAAATACGACGTTATGACAGATTCCTGTGTCAATGGCGCTTCGCATGCGAGCGCCCAGAGAGCGACATTCGTGATTGATAAAAAAGGCATGGTGCGGCATATTCTTCGCGACTTGCATCCGCGTGAGCATGTCGCTTCCGTTTTAAAACTTGTCAGGCAGATACATGGTCATTGATCAAAACGCAGTGGTAACACTTGAAGCGACATTGAAAGACAGTGACGGCAATGTGTTGGGTAGCGACGCAGAAACCATGGTCTATTTGCACGGTGACCACGGCGGCATATTTCCCTTGGTCGAACAGGGCTTGGCGGGCAAGCGGGTAGGCCAAGAGTTCTCCATTTCACTACAACCTGAAGACGCATTTGGCGAATACGACGAAGCATTGATTCGCGTTGAGCCGCAGAGCGCGCTTCCAGCGAATGTCACCTTGGGCATGCAGTTCGAGGGAGTGCCCCAAGGCGAAGAAGATGACCGCTGGATTGTTTACACGGTCACCGATATTGCCGACGGTCAGGTTGTTATTGATGGTAACCATCCACTGGCAGGCGAGCGGTTATTGTTCTCGTGTGTCGTGAAAGATGTACGGCCGGCTACCGCAGACGAGCTGTCGCATGGTCATGTGCACGGCACGCATGGCGTGCACCACTAGCGTCGGACACTAGTTTTTTCGCTCAGCGCTTTCAATGCGTACAGCTTCTCCAGCGCTTCTCTGGGCGAAAGCTCATCTGGCTTAATATCGGCCAGGGCGTCCAGCGCAGGATGCGGTGTCGCCTCGATTGTCTTTGCTACCGGAACGAACAGGCTCCCTTGCGCAACCGGCGCGTTGTCACCAGCTTCCAGTCTGCCCAAATGTTTTCGTGCCGCGCGAACGACCGACTTCGGCACACCTGCAAGCTGTGCGACCTGCAACCCATAGCTTTGATTTGCAGGTCCTGATTCGAGCTTGTGCAAAAACACAATTTTGTCCTTCATCTCGACCGCATCCAGATGCACATTTGCCAGATTGGGTAGTTCCGCATTCAACTGCGTAAGTTCGAAGTAATGCGTCGCGAACAAGCAATAGCAACGCGTGGTTTCGGCCAGATGCCGAGCGATCGCATAGGCCAGCGCCAAGCCGTCAAAGGTTGATGTGCCGCGACCAATTTCGTCGATCAGCACCAGACTGTTGCTGGTGGCATTATTCAATATGGAAGCGGCTTCCGTCATTTCCACCATAAACGTTGAGCGTCCGCCGGCCAGATCGTCTGAAGCGCCGATACGCGTCATGATTTGATCAACACGTCCAATCTCGGCAAAGGCCGCTGGCACAAACGAACCTGTGTGGGCGAGCAACACAATCTGTGCGACCTGTCGCATATAAGTCGATTTGCCGCCCATATTCGGGCCAGTGATGAGCAGCAATTGTCGCGACCGCGATAAATCGCAATCGTTGGCGATGAAACTTTCCACCTGACTTTCCACGACCAGATGTCGGCCACCCTGAATCGTAATGCGGTCCTCGTCGATGAATGTGGGTGCGGTCAGGCCAAACCGCGTTGCGTTGAGCGCATTGGTGCAGAGCACATCAAGTTCCGCAACTGCGCGCGCCATTGCATGCAGCGCTGGCACGCTCGGCAACAGTTGGTCCAGCAGCGCGTCATAGAGAAATTTTTCGCGCGCGAGTGCCCGCTCCCCGGCTGACAACGCCTTGTCTTCAAACGCTTTCAGCTCTGGCGTGATGAAGCGCTCTGCGTTCTTCAGCGTTTGCCGACGGCGATAGTCGTCCGGCACTTTGTCGAGTTGACCCTGCGTTACCTCGATAAAAAAGCCATGCACACGATTGAATTCAACGCGCAGATTGTTAATGCCGGTGCGCTCGCGTTCGCGCCGTTCAAGCTCAAGCAGGAAGCCGCTCGCATTGGATTGCAGTCCGCGCAATTCGTCAAGTTCCGCATCAAAGCCGTCGCGCATCACGCCGCCGTCGCGCAAACTGGTTGCTGGTTCATCTTTAAGTGATGCCTGAAGACCCGCATGGATATTGGCTTCCAGAGACAATGTCTCTGAAAGCCGCGCCAGTGCTAGAGTTTGCAGATTATCTACTTGAGATTTTAATTGCGGCAGCGTTGCAAGCGCGTCGCGCAATGCAGATAAATCCCGCGGTCGCGCGGTCTTCAATGCGACGCGGGTGACGATGCGCTCTACATCGGCCCAGTCGCTGATGATGGCGCGAATACCATCGGTGTGGGGCAGAAGTGCTGTGCTGGCCTCAAGACGCGCGGTGACTGCGGCACGATCACGCAACGGATGATGCAGCCATTCGCGCAACTGGCGCGCGCCCATGTTGGTTGCGGTGTTATTGAGAAACGAAAACAACGTCGGCGCTTGTTCGCGCGTGATCGTTTCTGAAATTTCCAGATTACGTCGTGTCGATGCATCCATGCGAATGAAGTCATCATTGCGTTCAATGCTTAAGCCGATGATGTGCGGCAATACGCCCCGCTGGGTTTGTTGCACATATTGAAGCAGCGCCCCTGCGGCGGATATCGCTACCGGCATGTCCTCGCAGCCAAACCCGTTGAGGTCGCTCGTGCCGAACTGTTTTGCGATAAGCCGTTCAGCAGAAGCGGCGTCGAATTGCCAATCAGGCATGCGCCGCACCGTCATCCCGATCACGTTGAAGTCAGCGCCTTCGGGTACGATTAATTCTGACGGCTGCAACCGTTCAAGCTCTGCGTTAAGTTGGGTGAAAGAAGTTTCGATCACGCGAAATCGTCCGCTGGCCAACGACAACGATGCGATACCCAACACGTTGTCACGAACCAAAATGGACGCGACCAGCACATCGCTGACCTCGGGTAGAAGGGCGCTGTCAGTCAGCGTGCCGGGCGTGACGATGCGCGTCACAGCGCGCTCCACTGGTCCCTTGTTGGTGACTTCGCCAATCTGCTCGCAAATGACCACCGACTCGCCGACTTTAACCAGCTTGGCGAGATAAGGCTCGAGCGCGTGGAACGGCACGCCCGCCATCTTGATCGGCGTGCCAGCCGATTGGCTGCGTGTGGTTAGCGTAATGCCGAGTAACTTCGATGCCTTCACCGCATCATCAAAAAATAATTCGTAGAAATCGCCCATGCGATACAACACGAGTGTGTCCGGGTGCTCTGCCTTGATGCGTAAATACTGCTGCATCATGGGCGTGTGTCCGCTGAACGCCTTATCAGTCGCTGTTGTCATTAATGCAATTTCACCCTTG
>JANNRY010000420.1:0-7001 GCA_031401935.1 Betaproteobacteria bacterium
GAGCAGCGTAAAAGCAATATCTATAAAGCCAAAGTCACCCGCGTCGAGCCTTCGCTCGAAGCGGTTTTTGTCGACTACGGCGCAGAACGCCACGGCTTTCTCCCGTTCAAGGAACTCACGCGCGAATATGTGCAGGGTGAAGACGGCGAAGGCACGCGCGGCAAAATTGCGCAAAATCTGCGCGTTGGTCAGGAGCTGTTGGTTCAGGTCGAGAAAGATGAGCGCGGCAACAAAGGTGCGGCACTCACGACCTACGTCTCGCTGGCTGGCCGCTATTTGGTGTTAATGCCAAACAACCCACGCGGCGGCGGTGTATCACGTCGCGTCGAAGGCGAAGAGCGCGCCGAATTGCGCGAGACGCTGGATCAACTCACCGTTCCCGACGGCATGAGCGTCATCGCGCGAACGGCCGGTATCGGTCGCTCTGCTGAGGAATTACAGTGGGACCTGGGCTACCTGATGCAATTGTGGGAAGCCATTGACGGCGCTGCCAAGGATATTAAAGCGCCTGAACTGATCTATCTGGAATCGAGCCTCGTCGTGCGCGCGATCCGCGATCTGTTCCAACCGGATGTCGGCGAAATTCTGATCGACACACCGGAAATATTCGAACAAGCGCAATCGTTCATGTCGACGGTGATGCCGGCCAACGTGAACAAGGTCAAGCTCTACAAAGATGATGTGCCGTTGTTTTCGCGCTTTCAGATTGAACACCAGATCGAAACCGCATACCGACGCGATGTCACATTGCCGTCAGGCGGCGCCATCGTCATTGACCATACAGAAGCATTAGTTTCCATTGACGTCAATTCCGCGCGCGCAACCAAAGGCCACGACATCGAAGAAACCGCGTTTCGCACCAACTGCGAAGCGGCTGATGAAATTGCCCGTCAGTTACGCCTGCGTGACTTGGGTGGTTTGGTCGTCATTGACTTCATCGACATGGAGTCCACAAAGAATCAACGCGAAGTGGAAAACCGTCTTCGCGATGCGCTTCGTTACGACCGCGCACGCGTCCAGACCGGCAAAATTTCGCGCTTTGGCTTGCTGGAACTATCGCGTCAACGCCTGCAACCGGCGCTGTCCGAGTCGAGCTATATCCCCTGCCCGCGCTGTCATGGTCTTGGCCACATTCGCGATACCGCTTCTTCAGCATTGCACATTCTCCGCATCATTCAGGAAGAAGCGATGAAAGAAGGCACCGGTGCAGTTCATGCGCAGGTACCGGTTGATGTTGCCACTTTCCTGCTGAACGAAAAGCGCCAGGAAATCCACAAATTGGAAATGCGCTTCAAAGTGAATGTGTTGCTCATCCCAAATATTCATCTGGAAACGCCCAACTACGAAGTCGAGCGCCTGCGCTCGGATTCAGAGAAGTTGGATTTGGCCACGCCAAGCTATCAGATGGTCAATCGTCCTGTTGAAGAGGTTGCTGCTGCAAAAGCTGCGGAACTCGACGCTAAACCTGCCCGTCCGGAACCCATTGTGAAGGGCATCACGCCTGCACAGCCTGCACCAATTTCAGCCGAACCCAAGCCGCGCGCCGTCGCAAGCGCGGCAGTCACACCGAGTGAGCACAAACCTTCGCTATGGAAGCGATTCGCCAGCTTATTCAGTTCAGAGCCGACACCAGTACAGACGCCACCGGCACAAACCGCGACGCCAGCAAAGCCAGCCCGCGAGAACAGAGAAAATCGTGGCGGCGATCGCGCACGCCGTGATGGCCGCGATGGTGACCGCAAGCGCGGTGGTGCTGAGCGGGGTGAGCGCGGTGAGCGCAAGGATCGCCCGCAGGGATCAGCCGGCACGCAAGGACAGGAACGCGGACCGCGCAATGAGCGCAATCGTCCAGCCGACGGACGCGGCCAGCGTCCTGACAAAGTCACAGACGCGGTAGTGCACGCAATCGGCGCGCCGGAGTCGGCACCACAGGCGCAGAAACCGCGCCAGCAACAGCAGCCCAAAGCCGCGCTTGAAGCCAAACCAGTGGAATCTGGTGAGGAAGGCGAAGGCCGTGGTCGTCGTCGTCGTGGGCGTGGTGGTCGCGGTGGTCGTGACAGCAATCGCGAAGGCCGTGAGCCACAGGTCGGCGCAAATGACGCGCCAACTTTGCCGGGCATGGAAAGTTCTACCGCAGCCGAATTCACGACGCCGTCAGCGCCATCGCATGTGCCTGATGCAGTCAATCAGGCCCCCGCAGTTGTGGTTGAACACACAAGCGTGCCTGACATCGCAGTGCAAGCGGCTGTGAATGCGCCACCAGTACCAGCGTACGCGCCGAGGCCCAATCCGCCAGCAGAAGTGTTGTCAGCGCCGGTACCGGTGCAACAGCAACCTGCTATTGAAACGGCGCAAGCGGTCGTTGCAGCACCTGTTGACCAGATCGACGATGCATCATCCATGCGGACAACGCCACGGCCTGCGCGACGGCGCAATCGTGATTCGGCACCGAGCGAGCCACTGGTGTTTATCGAAACGGTGGCCGCACCTGCTGCTGCCATGCCAACGCCTGAGGAAGAAGCACCACGTCGTCGCACGCCGCGCCCACGCGGGCCACGTGCGACCACCAGTGAGCCATTACTGTTTGTAGAAACCAAAAATGTTGGCGCTGGCGAAGCTGAAGATAAGGCTGCCGTATAGATGTTTGCGCGTTGCGTATTGCAAACACGCGAGGCCAGGAAGTAAGCGCAAAAAGCCCTGTTCAGTCGAACAGGGCTTTTTTGTTTGCGCGATTACTTCTGACCATTCGACGATAATTTGCAATATGCGACAGAGATACAGATAGAAACTTTTCATCATTTCTAACGGGAGAAGCCATGTCAAACGATAAATCAGCAATCGATTTTTACTTCGATTTTTCCTCGCCCTACGGATACCTTGCTTCCACCCGGATCAATGCGCTGGCGGCACGTCATCAACGGCGCGTTAACTGGCGACCGATATTGCTCGGGCCGATGTTCAAAGCCGCGGGCACGGCGCCGCTGATCGGTGTACCACTCAAAGGCCCCTATTCCGCACGCGATTTCTTGCGCACGGCGCGTTTCCTGAAGATTGCTTACACGCAGCCCAGCACTTTCCCAATCGGCACTCAAAATGCGGCACGTGCCTTTTACTGGCTGACTGATCGTGACGCAGCAAAAGCGCAACAGTTTGCGATCGCGTGCTACGCGACCTATTTCGGTCAGGGTATCGATATCTCATCCGCTGAAAAAGTTGCTGACATTGCCGCAGCACTCGGTGAAGATCGAGCCGCAGTCTTGGCGGCGATGGCTGACCCTACCGTCAAAGAGCGCCTTAAAAGTGAAGTCGACACAGCGTTGGCAAAAGGCGTTTTCGGCTCACCCTACATCATCATTGACGGTGAACCATTCTGGGGGAATGATCGATTGGATCAGGTGGAGGCGTGGTTGGCGACGGGGGGGTTTTAGGGCTGGCCATAGCGAAATAAATCCGGCTTACCCAGAGCCGGAATCAGTTCAACAATTCCACCGGCAAAAATCTCCACCGCCAACGCCGCAAGCAGCAATCCCATGATTCGCGTCGCGACATTGAGCGTCGTGGTGCTCATGCGGCGACCGACGCGAATGGCAATCCGCAGCGCGATCCAGGTCACGATGGCGACACCGACGGCGGTTGCGCAAACGGCGAGCAGATGCCAAACCACTTTTTTCTCACTCGCATAAATGATGATGGTGGACATCGCACCGGGGCCGGCGAGCAATGGAATGCCGAGCGGAACGACCGCCACGCTGGCTTTGTCTTCAGCCTCCTCTGCTTCTTCAGGCGTTTGTTTATCGCGCGCGGGCATGGCCTGCATCATCGCCATGGCATTAAGCATGATGAGGATGGCACCGCCCACCTTGAAGCTAGCAATGGAAATGCCAAACATCTCCAGTACGCGCTCGCCCAGTAACGTCGAAATCAACAATACGGCTCCGACCGTTTGCGCGGCGATTCTTGCGATGTGCATACGCTCACCGTCCGATTGCGAGGCCGTCATCGCGACAAATACTGGCATGATGCCAAGCGGATTGACGATCACAATCATGGCGACAAAAATCTTGACGTAAGCGACGAGCGAAAGTGAGCCTTCGAACATCTTATGGTTTCTGCAGGAACGGACTGCGTGTGCGTTTGCGTCGTTGCTCGATCAAGTGGTTGATCAAGCCCTGACAGCCCTGCTCAACCAGGTCCAGCACGCGCTCAAAATCTTTCGCTTTGCCCTGGTACGGATCGGGTACGTCGCGTGGCTCGCCGTCACCTGCGTAGCTGAGCAGTAGTTCAATCTTTCCTGCGAGGTGCGCAGGGCAAAATTCTTTCAAAGATGCAACGTTGCTTGCATCCATCGCGATCACGTAATCAAACTGCGTGAAATCGCCCGGAACCACTTCGCGTGCACGCAGAGCGGACAAATCGATGCCCCGGCGCGCAGCGTGTTCGACGGCGCGCGAGTCGGGGGGAAGACCAGCGTGGTAACCGTGGGTGCCAGCCGAATCAATTTCCAATTCACCAGACAAGCCGCTCTCGCGGGCCAGCTTCCTGAATACGCCCTCAGCCGTTGGTGAACGGCAGATATTTCCCATGCAAACAAAAAGCACCTTCATTGCGGACTCATAACCAATAAAAACAACATGGCAATCGGATTGCTTCGGCATTGTACCAACTCGGTATAACGCAACACTTCCACACTAAAAGGCGGCGGAATCTCCGCCACCAACAACCAATAATTTGTTGCGCAGCATCCTGAGTTCATCTCGCAACTTCGCTGCCTGCTCAAACTCCAGGTTTCGCGCCGCATCAACCATCTCGCGCTCCAACCGCTTGATCGCCGTTTCCAATTGTTTTACCGATAGCACATCGTATTTCTTGCGATCCTGTGCTGCTTTTTTCTCGGTTGCCAACTCGGTGCGCCTGTCGTCCAGATCATAGACGCCATCGATCATGTCTTTGATGCCTTTTGAGACCGATCTCGGCACGATGCCATTCTTCTTGTTGTACGCAATCTGCGTGGCGCGGCGACGATTGGTCTCGCCGATCGCGTTTCGCATCGAATTGGTTTCCTTGTCCGCGTAAAGGATAGCGGTGCCGTTGATGTGGCGTGCCGCGCGGCCAATGGTCTGAATCAATGACCGCGTGCTGCGCAGAAATCCTTCCTTGTCGGCATCGAGAATCGCCACCAGCGACACTTCGGGAATATCCAGCCCTTCCCGCAACAGGTTGATACCGACCAGCACGTCGAACAGCCCCGCCCGTAAATCCCGAATGATCTGCACACGTTCAACCGTGTCGATGTCCGAGTGCAAATAGCGCACCTTGATGCCGTTTTCGGCAAGGTAATCAGTCAAGTCCTCGGCCATGCGCTTGGTTAGAGTAGTCACCAGCACACGCTCCTGATTGACCACGCGCTTGTTTACCTCGGACAGCAGATCATCAACCTGCGTGGAGGCCGGCCGCACGTGCAATATCGGATCGACGAGGCCGGTAGGTCGCACCAGCTGCTCGACAACCTGCCCTTGATGCGCGGCCTCGTAGTCGGCCGGCGTGGCAGATACAAAAACAGTCTGCCGCATCATGCGTTCGAACTCGGCAAATTGCAGCGGGCGATTATCCATCGCCGACGGCAGGCGAAATCCATAATCGACCAGATTTTCCTTGCGGGCGCGGTCACCCTTGTACATGCCGCCGACCTGGGGAATCGTCACGTGGCTTTCGTCGATCACCATCAGCGCATCTTTTGGAAGGTAATCCACCAGCGTCGGCGGTGGTTCACCTGCCTTGCGTCCACTCATGTGCCGCGAATAATTTTCGATACCTTTGCAGAAGCCGATTTCGTTGAGCATTTCAAGGTCAAACGTGGTGCGCTGCTGTATGCGTTGTGCTTCAAGCAGTTTGTTTTCGCTGTTGAAATACTCGATGCGCTCGCGCAATTCGGTCTTGATGCCCTCCAACGCGTTGAGCACGGTGCTGCGCGGCGTGACGTAATGGCTCTTGGCATAAACCGTGAAGCGCGGCAGCGTGTGCAAGGTGTGGCCGGTTAGCGGATCGAATAGCGTCAGCGCATCGACCTCGTCATCGAACATCGAAATACGCAGCGCGGCATCGGCACTTTCTGCCGGATACACGTCGAGTGAATCGCCACGCACGCGGAAGGTGCCGCGCTTGAAATCAATGTCCGAACGTGCATATTGCATCGCGATTAATTGGCGAATCATGTCTTGCGGCGAGATTTTGTCGCCCGTGCGCACCAGCATCCTCATCGCGTAGTAATCAGCCGGATCGCCGATGCCGTAAATGCACGATACGGTGGCGACAATTATCGCGTCCGGACGCTCAAGCAGCGACTTGGTGGCAGAGAGGCGCATCTGCTCGATATGTTCGTTGATGGCCGAATCTTTTTCGATGAACAGATCGCGCGACGGTACATACGCTTCGGGCTGGTAGTAGTCGTAATACGAGACGAAATACTCCACCGCGTTTTCGGGGAAAAATTCCTTCATCTCGGCGTACAACTGCGCAGCCAGCGTTTTATTTGGTGCCATCACCAGCGCGGGCCGGCCAAGCTGCGCGATCACATTCGCCATGGTGTAGGTCTTGCCGGAGCCGGTCACGCCCAGTAGCGTCTGGAATGCAAGCCCGTCGTTGATGCCCTCGACGAGCTTGGTGATCGCCTGCGGCTGATCACCCGCCGGCGGGAATGGCTGGTTCAACTTGTACGGGCTGTTGGGGAAAGTCAGGATCGGCATGGCGATGATTTTCGATTGGCGTATTGGTTTACGTGCACGCTTTACGCGCGCAACGGGCAATCGAAAATTTTAGCAGTGCAGCACTGCGTGACGCGAGTTTATTTGCGATTTGAAAGGATTACTTAGTCGATGAAATAACGAAACACAAGCACTGGCGGGCCTCATGGAGCATTTTGTGCCTGAAAGGCACGCCAATGCTAGAGTTACAATATTTGTCGAATATTATGGCAACACCATCCCTGAACGCGCTTTCACCGC
>JANNRY010000421.1:0-3156 GCA_031401935.1 Betaproteobacteria bacterium
CCGTCGTTCCCGCGCTGGCAGCAACCCCGCTTCGTGACACTAATGTCGCTGGGTTCCTGCCTGCGCGGGAACGACGAAAATCACTCAATCCAATTTTCCCCACCATAAATCGCCTTCAAATTCGCGTCACTAAGTTCCGAAGGTGGCCCATCAAACACCACTTTGCCGCCCGTCATGCCGATCATGCGCTGACAAAATCGCTTGGCCAATTCAACGTTGTGAATATTCACAATCACAGGGATATTGCGCTTACCCGCAAGGTTGGCCATCAATTCCATGATCTCCACCGATGTCTTCGGATCGAGCGAGGAGGTTGGCTCATCGGCCAACAATATTTCCGGATGTTGCATCACGGCGCGGGCAATTCCGACCCGTTGCCGCTGCCCGCCAGAGAGTGCATCGGCGCGTTGATTGGCGAAGCTGGCGAGGCCGACTGCGTCGAGCAAATTGAATGCCTCTTCAATATCTTCGGGCGTGAATTTGCGCAGCCATGCTTTGAACGCGGACATATAGCCCAAGCGCCCTGTAAGCACGTTTTCCATCACGGTCAAGCGTTCGACGAGGTTATATTCCTGAAACACCATGCCAATTCTTCGTCGCGCCAAACGTAGCTCGGCGCCCTTGAGTTTGGCTAAATCCATGCCCTGAAACAATATTTCGCCTGCAGTCGGCTCGATCAGGCGGTTGATGCAGCGAATCAACGTGGATTTGCCTGTGCCAGACGGCCCAATGATGGCCGTGATGCCCGTTCCCGCAATCGTGAGATCAATGCCCTTTAATACCGGCACGCCGCGCTTGTATTCCTTCACCAAGCCGCGGATTTGTATGGAGCGGTCTGTTGTCATTTTTTTGCAGCGTCCCCGGTTTTTTTCTTTTCTAATTCCTGTTCGCGTGCTTTGCGCGCATCAAAGCCGGCGCGATTCAATAATTCCCCGCTCGCCTCTGCAACATTGCGCACCGATACGTAATCACGCTTGTAATCGAGCGGCACAAATCGATCCGGTCCACGGAATGCAGCGGAAAGCTCGGCGGGAAAACGGAACGTGAATGTGCAATCAACAATCTTCTTCTTCAGTAGCGGGTCTAGATCATGTGCAACCGCGAGGCTACCCGCAGGAAAAGGCTGGCTTTTGTAAATGATTCGCAGCTCATCAGGCTTCAGCACTCCGCGCTGAAGCATGCGAATCAGCACATCATCTGCCACGGCGCCAGCGTCATAGTCACCACTGAGCACGCCCGACACGGAGTTATCGTGTTTGCCGGAATAGAGCACCTTGTAATCTTTATCCGGAACCAGCCCCTCTTTGGGAAACAAGGCGCGCGGGGCGAGATTGCCGGAATTGGAAGAAGGTGACACATGGGCAACCCGTTTGCCCTTCAAATCGGCGAGTGTTTTGAACGGGCTGTCCTTTTTGACCACCACAATGAGGTGATAAGCGGCGATGCCATCCTTCGCGGTGCCGTGGATTGCAATTGGCACCGCGCCGCCGATATTGACAGCAAACGGCGTGTCCCCCGCCGACAATAGGCTCAACTGAATACGACCGGAACGCAATGCCTCCACGGTCGCTGCGCTGGAATAAACGGGCAGGAAGCGCACTGGTTTTCCGGTGCAGGATTTCATGTGGTCTACATAAGGCGTCCACAGTTTTTCGTAGACCACGCTGTCTTCCTGTGGCGAATAGCTGAGCATCAGCGCCGCAGGGTTCTTTAATTTCTTCGGGTTCGTCGGCGCGTCGGCAGTCATGTTGCCGTCGTCGTCACAATAGACTGCGTCCAGATCACCGCGACTTTTACATTCCTGCGCGTTTGCATTTCCAGTAAGCAGCAAAAGCGAGATCATCACAGGTGCGGCGGCGACCAGACTCAAAACGTTTTTAAAAACGGTACACATGTTTTTTCCTCGATATTTGGCGGTCATTCTAGCAATCTTCGCTATCAGGATGCGCAGGTGCACGAACGATTGGCGAGTTGATATAGGCCCAGCGATGTGTCACTGTTCGGGTTTTATTTTGTTGATTGTGGTCGATGAAGCTTTCCCACCGAATTCACGCGCTTTTCTTGAGCGCTCTCGTGTTTTTTCTGATCACATCCACGCGGGCCGCTGCTACGTCCGCAGCGCCTGATGTGCCGCAACGCGCAGCGCCGGTGGCACCGGCGGTCGCTTATGACCCCACTAAGCCAGCCACAGGGGACAAAACCCCCGCAGCGACGCCGGCCAAGCCCGGGTCAGGCGTAACACCCTCGGGCAACGCCAAGGCGTTTCTCTGGGAAGTGAAATCCAAAACAAACGTGATTTACTTGTTCGGCACGATCCACGTTGGCAAACGCGCGTTTTATCCGCTGCCGCCGCAGGTTGAAGCCGCACTGAAGCAATCACAGACCCTCGTCGTTGAAGCAGACATTACAAACAATACTGGTCTGGCCGACATCGACACGATCATCAACTACAAAGCGCCGGATAGCCTCGATAAACATATTCCGACGCCAATATTTGATCGGCTCAAAACGCAATTGGCGCGATTGAATATTCCGCTCGAAGCCGTGAAGCCGATGAAGCCTTTTCTCATCGGCGGATTTTTGTCGATTGCTGAATTTTCGAAACTCGGTTACGACATGAATTTTGGTGTCGATGGATACTTGATCGCCAAGGCAAAGGATGACCGCAAACCAGTTCTGGAGCTTGAATCACAATTAGGGCAATTGAAGATGTTGAACGGTATGTCGCCGACGTTGCAAGAGGCGTTTCTGGATAACGCGATCAGCGTGCTGGAATCCGGCAAATCGCCCGATCAAGTGACGGGCATGGTGAACGCGTGGCAAAGCGGCGACGTGAAACTGATGCAGGACGTGACCAGCGCCGTGAACAGAGGCCTGCGCATGTCGGACCAACTCGACGAGGTGTTGCTGTACAGCCGCCACGCAGCGATGCTGAGAAAAATTGAAGATTATCTTGCTGGTCGCACGCCACATTTTGTTGCGGTCGGCTCCCTGCATCTGGTCGGGCCGCGCGGACTGGTGGAAATGCTTAAAGCGCGCGGCTTTGAAGTGAAGCAGCTATGACTGTCAACAAACAACTTCGTACCGGCGGACAAATCCTTGTCGACCAACTGAAAATCCACGGTGCTGATATTGCATTCTGCGTGCCCGGCGAAA
>JANNRY010000422.1:0-2972 GCA_031401935.1 Betaproteobacteria bacterium
GTCGAAACTCAAGCACTGGTGCGGTTGGCGGGCAAAAAATGGCTGAAGACGAGCGCCAGCGCTAGAGTTTCGATGCCCGAATGGCTCGCTGCGCTCAATTGTAGGACGGACTCGGTCACACTTCGCTGCGCTCGCGCGCGAATGCCACGGAGGGCATTCGGTTCGCAAGGCGCCGAGCAAAACAGTTTGCTCGGCGAAACCCCTTGCTCACCCCCGGCTTGCCCTGCATGGCAAGTCTTTCTCGTCAGGGTTGCGACGGAGCGCAACCCGCTCGACCGGCACGTTTCAAAGCGGTTTGAAACGCGAAACCCCGATCTCCCTTCGCGATGCCGCAGGGCATCGCTTTTCGGGGGACGAAAAAAAACCGCCGAAGCGGTTTTTTAACTTGGTGCCCGAAAGAGGACTCGAACCTCCACACCGTTGCCGGCGCTAGGACCTGAACCTAGTGCGTCTACCAATTCCGCCATCCGGGCTTACAGGTTGCTCGCCGCTTGCAATATCGTGTTCTGAAAGCAGCGCTTCGCGTAAAATGAGGGCGAATAATAGCCAATAGCGCTGTTCCTGTCCACCTTTTAAAGCCTCATCCATCACTACAAAGATTCTGAAAGTCATTTTGACCAAGAAAAACAATAAATCGCACCAGTCGCCTCGCGCTGCCGATCCACACAAGGCCCGCGAGCAGGCCAAGTACGAAAATCCGCTCCCCAGTCGTGAATTAATTCTCGAATTGCTCGCCAAGACGGGCGTGCCAATGAATATGCCGCAACTCGTCACCATGCTCGACATCGGCGATGAGGAAATGGATGGCTTCACGCGCCGCCTCGCGGCGATGGAACGTGAGGCGCAGGTCATGCGCAATCGCCAAGGCGACATCTGCCTCGTTGAAAAACTCGATCTGATTCCCGGTCGCGTGCAGGGCCACCCCGACGGCTTTGGCTTTCTGGTGCCTGATAACGGTTCTGATGATCTCTTCCTGGGGCCGAAGCAAATGCACAAGGTCCTCGATGGCGACCGCGCGATGGTTCGCGAGGTGGGCGTAGATCGCCGTGGACGGCGTGAAGGCTCGATCGTTGAGGTGCTTGAGCGCAAGAACACCAAACTGGTCGGTCGTTTGTTTTCCGAGCGCGGCGTGCTGTTTGTGGTTGCCGAGAATAAGCGTATCAGTCAGGACATCCTCGTCGAGCCCGGCTTCGATGGGGGTGCTAAAAGCGGACAGGTGGTGATGGTTGATCTGGTTGCGCAGCCAGCCAAGAATTCCGAGCCGGTTGCACGCGTGACCGAAGTGCTGGGCAATTACGCTGACCCGGGTATGGAAATCGAAATCGCGTTGCGCAAACATGATCTGCCTTACATCTGGCCCGATGACGTGGAAGCGCTGGAAAAGAAGGTTCCGAAAAAAGTCACTGCTGCTGACATGAAAGGCCGCGCTGATTTGCGCGACCTGCCGTTTGTGACTATCGATGGCGAAACCGCCCGCGATTTTGACGACGCCGTCTATTGCGAACGTCAAGGCAAGGGCTTTCGTTTGCTGGTCGCGATTGCGGATGTCTCGCACTACGTGAAAACCGGCGATGCACTGGATCGTGAAGCGCGCTTGCGCGGGAATTCGGTTTATTTCCCGCGGCGCGTGATCCCGATGCTCCCAGAGGCGTTGTCGAACGAGATGTGTTCGTTGAAGCCCAATGTGGACCGTCTGGCGTTGGTCTGCGAAATGTCGATTTCAGCGACCGGCGAAATCAAGCGCTACGAATTTATGGAAGCGGTGTTTCATTCTGCTGCGCGGCTGACCTACACCAACGTCGCCAAGCTTCTTTATGCGAATGAGCCTGATCACGGCATCGCCAAGAACCTTTGGACACATATGCATCACTTGGACGAAGTGTTTCAGGTGTTGCTTGGTGCCCGCAACAAACGCGGTGCCATCGATTTCGATACCGCAGAGACGGTGATGCTGTTCACCGACGGTGGCAAGATTGAAAACATCGTGCCGTCCACACGCAACGACGCGCACCGGCTGATTGAGGAATGCATGCTCGCCGCCAACGTGAGTACGGCCAATTTCCTGATCGAGCACGAGCACACCGCGCTCTATCGTATTCATGCCGGGCCCAGCGAGGAAAAACTCGACGGCTTGCGCACCATGCTGAAAGATTTTGCGCTCACGCTGCCGGGCGGCAAGACGCCGAGTCCGCGCGATTACGCCGAGTTATTGAAGAAAATCAAGGATCGCCCAGATGCGCCGCTGCTGCAAACGGTGTTGCTGCGATCAATGAAACAGGCGGTGTACAGCCCCGACAATATCGGCCACTTTGGCCTGAGTTACGACGCGTACACCCATTTCACTTCACCGATCCGGCGCTATCCGGATCTGCTCACGCACCGCGCGATCAAGGCAATTTTGCAAAGCACCACGTACGACCCGAAAGTGCCATGGGATCAGCTAGGTATGCAGTGTTCGGCCACCGAGCGCCGCGCCGATGAAGCCACGCGTGATGTGACCGCGTGGCTCAAGTGCTATTACATGAAGGATCGTCTCGGCGAAACCTTCGCGGGCACCATCACAGGCGTTACCGGGTTTGGCATATTTGTCACGCTCGACGAAGTCTACGTCGAAGGTCTGGTGCATATCTCCGAATTCGGCCAGGACTATTTCCATTTCGATCAGGCCAAGCACGCCATCATCGGCGAACGCACCAAGAAGAAATTTCAACTGTCTGACCGCGTCAATATCAAGGTGGCGCGCGTTGATATTGAAACCAGCAAGATCGATTTCTCCCTTGCGGGCGAGCTACAGAAGCGGGCCGTCGCGACCGACGAAAAGACCGACGACAACAAAGGTAAATTCACCCCCTTGAACGCGGGAAAGAAGAAAGTCGCCAAGGCTGCCGTGGAGAAGGGCGTCAAGGCGCCATCCGCGCCGCCGCAGGTGTTGTCGCCAATGCCGAGCTGATCCCAAGGCACTTTCGGGTCGT
>JANNRY010000423.1:0-3974 GCA_031401935.1 Betaproteobacteria bacterium
GTGGACGGTGGCGTTTACCGGTCGCTTGAAGGGCAATGACCCCAGCGGCATTCTGTGCGATCGGAGTGAACGGCGAATAGAAGACGCCGGCAATACACAAGCATTCAATTTCGTGAAGACGGTAGTCGAAACAGGTTTGCGCGCGTTCATATCAAGGTTCTCCGGGTTTGACTGCGAGCATCAGATCGAACGTTTTGCGTCGATAGCATCTACGGCATCAAGATCGCTGACGGTGTTGAAGAGGTCTGTCTCAGGCACCACTCCGCAAGCGTTGCCAGCTTTCATCGCCTCCTTGGCACGCGCTCTCACCTCGTCAAAGGCTTTCCGTTTGAGCGAACCGAGCGGGTCCATTGCATAGCCGATCCAGGCTGGAATTTTAACGATATGGTCGTTCACAAGCTTGATGGCCAGCCCCTGCGGCGAACGCACGTACCCGATAATTTCCTTGATCGGTTTCACTTTGTTATTAAGGTCCTCGGCTTGTTGCATGAAACCATTGCCGCAAGATGTTGGCGCGTCTGTGTTGATGGCGGCTTCTCGCGTGGCCACGACGGAGACAGTATCAAGAGTGACGTCGGCGGCGGCTGCTTGAACAGGCGCCTCAGTTTTTGCCGGTTCCGCACACATTGGAAAACAATCCCAGTCGGCAGCCGATGCGGTCAGTGGCAGACCGAAAGCTACGACGATGAAAGATCCGATCAACAATTTGCGTTTCATGATGGTTCACTCCTCAGTTATTCATCTAGTTCAACGCGCTTTTTGGCGCGGCACAACGTGAGCGCATTGTTGCCGGGGCCGTGCTGCTAAGCAATACCAAAATGGCGTAGTATTGAATAACAATACCAAACGAACGCAAGGAATAGACAATGACCGGAAAAGCGCATACCAGCACCCTGATCCGCGCGTTAAAAACAACCCTGAAATCGCGCGCAATTACCTATGACGAACTCGCCAAACGCTTGAAGTTGTCCCACGCGAGCGTGAAGCGCCTGTTCGCCGAAGAGACATTCACGCTGAAGCGCATCGAGAACATCTGCAATGTGCTGGAGATCGATTTTTTTGATCTTGCACGTCTTGCGCGGGGGGCAAGTGCCGATACCAATGAAATGACCACATCGCAGGAACAAGGGTTGGCCGCCGACGCGCGGCTGCTGAGCCTGTTTTACCTGGTGTTTAACGAATGGACGGTCGAAGCGATTTTGGAAAGCTACGACATCAGCAAAGCGGAGTGCACGAAATTGCTCTTGCAGCTCGACAAACTGCATCTCATCGAGCTGGGCGCCAATAACGCAGTGCGCCTCAAGGTGCCCAGAACGGTTCGGCTGCAACGCGACGGCCCGATCCGAAGATCACATGGGAAAACGGTGATCAATGATTTTTTGCAGGTGGATTTTGCCGAGATGGGTGGCTATTTCCGCTTTGAATTTCGCGACTTATCACCGGCCTCGGTCGCGCAGATCGAACGCAGATTGGAGCGGATCGCGCAGGAATTTCATGAACTGGCTGAACTCGATGGTTACCTGCCAGCGGATCAACGGCAGACTGTTGGTTTGGCACTCGGGATGCGTCCATGGATGATGTCGTGGGTGACGGGCCTGAAGAAAAAGCGTGGCGCGGATGAAAAAATGAATGCGAGAAATCAGGCACCGATGCGCCGTCTGTAACTATCTGGGCGGCCCGCTATGGATATGGAACGCCAGCAGCGAATTAGGTACACTGGTGACGGGAGGCAACAATGCAAGAAAAAAAACCTGCGACGGCTGTATCGCCACCGGCCTGGCGCGTGGGTTGGTGCGTTGGTCGGTGCGTGAGTTGCCGCCCGTGTGTGGCGGCCCCATCTGATGGAAGTTGGATCGGCGCATGACCCCTGAACCATCCAATCGCACACTGGTATTGAGCGTGGTGGCCGTCGATTTGGTCGGCTACTCGCGAAAGTCCGTCGCCGAGCAAATGGCGCTCAAGGACAATTTCAATCAGGTCTTGCTTGAGGCCATCCGCGATATTCCGGTTACTGATCGGATCATTCTCGACACCGGCGACGGCGTCGCGATCGGATTTCTCGGTGATCCCGAGGATGCGCTTTATGTTGCCTTGTTTATGCACGACGCCATCAATCGTGAGACCCCCAACAAGTCGTCGAATAGCACCATCGCAACCGCCGGTGTCATTCGCATTGGCATCAACCTCGGCCCGGTAAAGCTTGCGACCGGGGTTGGCGGGCACCCACACATTATCGGCGATGGCATCAACGTTGCCGAGCGCATCATGACTTTTGCCGAGCCAGGCCAGCTCACCGCATCGCGACCGTTTTTTGAGGTCATGTCGACACTGTCCGAACATTACGCCACCTTGTTTCGATACGCTGGCGTGCGTACCGATAATCAGGTCCGCGCGCACGATGTTTATTTGGTGGAGAAATCTGTCGCTGCGTTTGAACACGCCGCACGCGGCGTGGCGCAACGCGCGGCCCTACGATCAGCGCCCAAAGCGGGCTCATCCGCTGCATCGTTCATCGTACCCCCTGCGCCTGCCCAACAGCCTGCAAAAATCGCAGAGGCGCCAGCCACCGCACCGCCTGAGTTGATCGAACGCCATTCCGCGCTGATCGATTTTCTTGAAGACCGTAAAAAAGTCGCGACGACCGCCACCTTGCTCGCTGTCCTTGCTGTAGTGTTGGCCGCGATGCTCATCCAGCGAAGAATGGCCATGGCGCCCACGGCAGAGGCGCTGACGGTCGCCGCAGTGAGCGCCGCGCCTGCGAATACGGACAGCAAATCCAGCGCGAGTTCACCGTCACCTGCACCTATACCTACACCTGCACCAGTCGTCGCCGCGAATGCGCCGCCAAAAGTGACGCCGCCCAGTGTGGTGCTAAAAACGCCAACGCCAACGCCCGCGCCAACTGCCATACCGAGTAAATCGCCACCCGTCAGCGCCTCACCCGTGGTGGCCCCGATTGCGCCAGTCGTAACACCGGCTGCTACATTGCCTACCAAGACTAGTGAACGTCCTCCGCCACCACCCGTCGCTGCCCCAGGCGTTGCACCTGCCAAATCTGCTGCGCCTGACGTCACTATTGCGCCTACGCTGCGCGATAAAATAAAGGATGCCAGGAGTGAGAGAGCAGAGGCTCGCGACAGGGCAGACAAGCCCACCCTGCGTGAAGAGATTCGCAATGAGCCGCGCAAGGTGCCGTCGCGCACGCCAGATGAACGCAAGCTTCCAAACACCGCACCTGTCGTGCCCACGTATCAGGCTTCAGTTCAGCCGCCACAGGCAGAAGTAGTTGCACCCACGCCCACACCGCCGCCTGCGCCCGCACCGGATACCCGTGTGGTTATCGTCTCGCGCACTGATCCGTCGTATCCGGTCGAAGGTATTCGCCAGGGCATTCTCAGGCAGGTGATCGTGAAGGCACGCGTGACTATTGATGTGCGCGGCGGTGTAACTGATGTCGTTATTCTTGAGGGCGGGCCGATCTCGGCCTTCGCGCGCGAGACGCGGGTTACGCTCAAACAATGGAAATTCAATCCCGGCGCAGCCGGTCGCAGTCTCGATATTGAAATCTCGTTCAAACCATGACCCCACGCAAACTCATGAGTCACGACCATGCCTGAACCGGCACTAGAAATTCTTGGCCGCTACAAGATACTTCGCGTCATCGGCCGTGGCGCGATGGGTGTCGTCTATGAGGCGATTGATCCGGACATTGACCGCGTCGTCGCCATCAAGACCATTAACCTCACCCTGTCGCCGGAGGAGATGGTGCAGTACGAGGCGCGATTCAAGCAGGAAATCAAGGCGGCAGGCCGCCTGAATCACCCGAATATTGTCACGATTTACGATGTCGGCAAGACCGACAACATGGCCTATATGGCTATGGAGTTCATCAGCGGTTGCGAACTAAAAGATTTGCTTAAAGCCGGCACCGCATTGCCGATCGACGTCGCGCTCAACATTGTCGCGCAAGCGGC
>JANNRY010000424.1:0-9165 GCA_031401935.1 Betaproteobacteria bacterium
GGCTGGTTACCGGACGAATTAATGGAAGAAGTGGCGCGCTATCTCGGCATGCCGTCGGTCGCGGTGTACGAAGTGGCCACGTTTTACAACATGTACAACCTGACGCCGATGGGTAAACACAAGATTACGGTCTGCACAAATTTGCCCTGCGCGCTGTCGGGCGGTGTCGAAGCGGCTGAATATCTGAAGAAAAAACTCGGCGTCGACTGGAAAGAGCTGACGGCTGACGGGCGCTTTACGATTGTCGAGGGAGAGTGCATGGGGGCGTGTGGTGATGCACCGGTATTGTTGGTGAATAACAAACGGATGTGCAGCTCGATGTCAAACGAAAAGCTTGATCAGCTCGTTGCGGAGTTGAAATGACAGCCCAAGTTTCTAAACCCCTCGACTACGGCCCGGATGCAATCATCCTCAAAGGCCTCGACGGCAACAATTGGCGGTTGAAGGACTATGAGTCGCGTGGCGGCTATGAGGCGCTGAAGAAAATCCTGCGCGACAATATCAAGCAGGAAGATGTTATTGCCGAAGTGAAGAAGTCGGCTTTACGTGGTCGCGGAGGCGCAGGTTTTCCGACAGGGTTGAAGTGGAGTTTTATGCCACGCTCGTTTCCGGGGGCCAAGTATCTGGTCTGTAACTCGGACGAGGGCGAGCCGGGCACATTTAAAGACCGGGACATCATCCGCTACAACCCGCATGTGCTGATCGAAGGCATGATCATTGCCGCGTACGCGATGGGTATTGGGGTTGGATACAACTATATTCACGGCGAAATCTGGGCAGATTACGACCGATTTGAAGAGGCCTTGGAAGAGACGCGTGCCGCGGGTTATTTGGGTGACAAAATTCTGGGCTCTGAATTTTCATTTCAGTTGCATGCATTTCATGGTTACGGGGCCTATATTTGCGGCGAAGAAACTGCCTTGCTCGAATCGCTGGAAGGTAAAAAAGGGCAGCCGCGCTTTAAGCCGCCGTTTCCGGCAAGTTTTGGCCTTTATGGCAAGCCCACCACGATCAATAACACTGAAACATTCGCCGCTGTTCCATACATCATGCGCGAGGGCGGTGAGGCTTTCCTGAACCTCGGCAAACCAAATAACGGCGGCACCAAGCTATTTTCGGTGTCGGGTAATGTTGCACGTCCCGGAAACTATGAAGTCAGGCTAGGCACCCCGTTCGCCAAACTGCTTGAAATGGCAGGCGGTATGCGCGGGAGCAAGAAAATTAAAGGCGTTATTCCCGGGGGCTCTTCGATGCCTGTCATCAAGGGCGATGTGATGATGGCCATCGACATGGACTATGACTCCATCGCCAAGGCTGGCTCGATGCTGGGCTCCGGTGCAGTCATCGTGATGGACGAAGACACCTGTATGGTCAAGGCTGCGGAGCGTCTCGCGTATTTCTATTACGAAGAATCTTGCGGACAGTGCACACCTTGCCGTGAGGGTACCGGTTGGTTGTATCGCATCATCCACCGTATTGAACACGGACTAGGCAGGCAGGAGGATCTGGATCTGTTGCTTAATCTGGCCGACCAGATTCAGGGTCGCACGATCTGCGCGTTAGGGGACGCTGCCGCGATGCCGGTGCGCGCGTTCATCAAGAACTACCGTGAAGAATTCGAGTACCACGTTACACATAAGCGATGCATGGTTGGCCCGGGTGGATACTCGACACCATTTGTGGCTGAACGACTCGCAATGGCGGCAGAGTAATCATGGTTAACCTTGAAATTGATGGCAAGACGGTTTCGGTAGAAAACGGCTCCACTGTGATGGAGGCGGCCAACAAGATTGGCACTTTTATTCCGCATTTTTGTTATCACAAGAAATTATCGATTGCGGCGAACTGTCGCATGTGTTTGGTGCAGGTTGAAAAAGCGCCCAAACCATTGCCCGCCTGTGCGACACCCGCGACCGAGGGCATGAAGGTCCAGACAAGCTCCGAATACGCCAAGACTGCGCAAAAAGGCGTGATGGAATTTTTGCTCATCAATCATCCGCTGGATTGTCCGATTTGCGATCAGGGTGGTGAATGTCAGTTGCAGGATCTTGCTGTCGGCTATGGTGGGTCAGCGTCGCGTTATCAGGAAGCCAAGCGCGTTGTGGTAAACAAAAATTTGGGGCCGTTGATTTCCACCGACATGACGCGCTGCATACATTGCACGCGCTGTGTGCGTTTTGGTCAGGAAGTCGCTGGCGTCATGGAGCTAGGACAGGCGGGTCGTGGCGAGCATTCAGAAATTCTCGCATTTGTGGGTCAGACAGTTGATTCCGAATTGTCTGGCAACATGATCGATTTATGTCCAGTCGGCGCGCTCACCTCCAAGCCATTCCGCTACACCGCCCGCAGTTGGGAATTGTCCCGCCGCAAATCGGTATCTCCGCACGATGGCATGGGCTCAAATCTAGTTGTGCAGGTGAAACAGGATCGTGTGATGCGGGTGTTGCCGCTCGAAAACGACGCCGCCAACGAGTGCTGGCTCTCGGATAAAGATCGCTTTTCGTACGAAGGATTGAATTCGGAAGATCGCCTTACCCGGCCGATGATCAAACAGGGCGGGCAATGGATGGAAGTTGAGTGGCCACAAGCGCTGGATTTCGTGGCGCACGGACTGCGAAACATCAAGACCAATCACGGTGCCGCCTCAATCGCTGCGCTGGCTTCCCCACATCAGACGCTTGAAGAGCTGTATCTGCTTAATAAATTGATGCGTGGTCTGGGCTCAAATAGTATCGATACACGCTTGCGTCAGTCGGACACCAGTGCAGACGGCAAGATTGCAGGCGCGCGATGGCTTGGCATGAAGATCGCTGACATTTCCAGCCAGCAAAGTATTTTGGTGATCGGCTCGACTTTACGTAAAGATCACCCACTACTTTCAAACCGGGTGCGTCAGGCGGCTAAGCATGGCTTGCAACTTAACGTCGTACACGTTGCAAATGACGAATTATTAATGAAGGTGGCCAATATTGCCGTCGTACCGCCTTCTGCATTCACGGCAACGCTCGCCTCCATCATGCATGCGCTTGCAGATATTAAAGGTACACCAGTTGATCAAAGCTTCACCAATCTGGCTAAGAGTGCGACAGTGTCAGCAGAAATTTCGGCCATGGCCAAGAGTCTCGCTGCCAGCGAAAAAGCTGCTGTCCTGCTAGGCAACCTCGCACAGCATCATCCCGACTACGCCGCATTGCATGCACTCGCGCAGGAGATTGCGCGTCTGTCGGGTGGCACTGTTGGGTTCCTCGGTGAGGCAGCCAACAGTGTGGGTGCAGAAGTAATCGGTGCCACGCCGGGAACTGAGGGATTGTGCGCGCAAGGAATGATCGCGAATCCACGGAAAGCATATGTCGTCCTTGGCGTGGAGCCCGAGTTGGATTGCTACGATCCACGTGCAACGATTGCCGCGTTGAAGGCGGCGGAAATGGTCGTGTCGCTGTCCGCATTCAAAGGTGATATTGCGAGCTATGCAACTGTCGCGTTGCCGATTGCGCCGTTCACCGAGACTGCAGGTACATTCGTCAATACCGAAGGCACGGTGCAGTCGTTCAATGGTGTGGTCAAACCGTTGGGTGAAGCACGGCCCGCATGGAAAGTGTTGCGTGTGTTGGGAAATTTGCTCGGCCTGGCAGGTTTTGAGCAAGAGAGTGTCGATGCGATCCGCAAAGAAATCGCGCCCGATTTGCAGACACTCGTGAATTCGAAACTAAACAATGCGATCAATGGCGTTAAGGTGAGCATCGAAAGGTCTTCCGTGGGGTTCGAGCGTATTGGCGAAGTGCCCATCTACGCAGCGGATGCAGTGGTACGCCGTGCGGCTAGTCTGCAAAAAACGGCTGACGCGAAAAATGCCAGACGACTATTTATCGCGAGTGATGTTGCCGGAAAGACTGGTATCACCGATGGAGCTGACGTGCGCGTGACGCAGGGAGCATCATCCATTGCGTTGCAGGCGAAGATAGATGCCCGCCTGGCGCCAGGATGCGTGCGTGTCGCTGCTGCGTTACATGAGACCAGCTCGTTGGGACCGATGTTCGGGGTCGTTACGCTCGAAAAAATAGCCATGGCTGCGGCCGCGGAATAACGGCGCGAACAAAGACAAACATGGACGCATTCGTTCTAACCGTGAATCAAGGATTTATCACCGCACTCGGCGCGACGTGGGGTCCGCCTGCGTGGGTATTGACCAAAGCGCTGGTCATGGTGGTGATGGTGGTTGTGCCGCTGCTGGTATTCGTTCTTTATTTCCAGTTGATCGAGCGCTGGGTAATCGGCTGGATGCAGGTGCGTCGCGGCCCGAACCGCGTAGGCCCGTGGGGTCTCGGACAACCGATCGCGGACGCCATCAAACTATTATTAAAAGAACAAATCGTTCCCAGTGGGGCCAATAGAGCACTTTTCCTGCTCGCCCCGGCGCTTTCCGTTGCGCCTGCAATGGCCGTGTGGGCGGTTATTCCGTTTACGCCGACATGGGTGATTGCCAACGTTGATGCCGGTTTGCTGGTCGTGCTAGCGATGACGTCGATGGGCGTTTATGGCGTCATCATAGCGGGCTGGGCGTCGAATTCAAAATATGCGTTCATCGGTGCCATGCGTTCGGCAGCGCAAGTGGTGAGTTATGAGATCGCGATGGGCTTTGCGCTCGTCGGCGGCTTGATGGCCGCACAAACGATGAACCTGACGCAAATTATTGCGCGGCAAGATGGCCCGTTCGGTTTTGCAGAGTGGTTTTTCATTCCGCTGTTTCCACTGTTCATTGTGCATTTCATTGCCGGTGTGGCTGAGACCAACCGTCATCCGTTCGATGTGGCGGAAGGCGAATCTGAAATTGTCGCGGGCCCATTGGTCGAGTATTCGGGTATGACATGGTCGCTGTTTTTCCTGGCCGAGTACGCCAACATGCTGCTGGTGGCTACCATTTCCACCATACTGTTTATGGGTGGATGGCTCTCGCCATTTCCGAAGGCGATACCGATTCTCGGGGAGCCCGGCATCTGGTGGCTGCTCATCAAGATGTTTGCATTGATGTTTATCTTCGTCTGGATTCGCGCGTCATTCCCGCGCTATCGCTATGACCAGATCATGCGTCTGGGCTGGAAGATATTTATTCCAATCACCATCGTGTGGATCATTGCGGTGGGCTTGATGATGATGGAGCCGATCAACAATCTGCCTGTAATTAATTGGTGGTTCGGAAAGCAGGGTGGACACTGAGCATGCTGAGTAGAACCAGAGAACTCGTTGGTAGCCTGATGCTGGGCGAACTCTTGCAGGGACTGCGGTTGACCGGCCGGCATTTGTTTGCCCGCAAGATCACGGTGCAGTTTCCGGAAGAAAAGACCCCACAGTCGCCTCGCTTTCGCGGCCTGCATGCGTTGCGGCGCTACCCGAACGGCGAAGAGCGCTGCATCGCCTGCAAGCTGTGCGAAGCGGTGTGTCCGGCGTTGGCGATCACGATTGAATCCGAGGCTCGCGATGACGGCACACGCCGCACTACGCGCTACGACATTGATCTGACGAAATGTATATTTTGTGGTTTTTGCGAAGAGTCTTGTCCTGTTGATTCAATCGTTGAGACGCATCTGCTCGAATACCACGGCGAAAAGCGCGGTGATCTTTATTACACCAAACCGATGTTGCTTGCCATTGGCGACAAATATGAAGATGAGATTGCCAAGCGACGCGCGGAAGATGCGCAGTACCGATAAGAGATACATCTCCTGCTTCCCTCTCCGCTCGTGGGAGAGGGATCGAGGGAGAGGGGGATGGAAAATGTATCACCGAAATGATTTCGCGCTCGACCTGAAAAACCGATAACAAACCCATGACCTTCCAATCAATTGTTTTCTACGTGTTTGCTTCGACGCTGATCATTTCCGCGTTGGTGGTCATCCTCGCGCGCAATCCAGTGCACGCCGCATTGTTTTTAGTGCTGTCGTTTTGTAGTGCCGCCGGTTTGTGGATGCTGCTTTACGCAGAATTTTTGGCCCTCACGCTGATTCTGGTCTACGTCGGCGCAGTGATGGTGTTGTTCCTTTTCGTCGTGATGATGCTCGATATAAATTTCGACAAGTTGCGTGAAGGTTTTTGGAGATATCTGCCGGTCGCTGCCACCGTCGCCATATTGATGGTGGTGCAGATGGGCTTGCTGATATTTGACAAAAGCATGCGTTTGGTCGGTGCTGTTTCGCCCGGCGCGCCGATGGCTGGCGTCTCGAATACCAAGGAATTGGGCCGTGTGCTCTATACCGATTATTTCCTGCCTTTTGAATTGGCCGCAGTGATTTTGCTGGTGGCCATCGTCGCCGCGATTGCACTGACATTGCGCGGGCGAAAGGAAGTGAAAACGCAAAACGTCGGCGAGCAGGTGCGTGTCAAGAGTAGCGACCGATTGAAAATTATTTCCATGCCGGCCGAAAAAGACGAGCCGCCGGCGCCGGTCTCACCGCCCGCCGCGTAAGACAGCAACAGGGAGAAAAAAGTTGATTACGCTGTCGCACTATCTGGGTTTATCCGCAATTCTGTTTGCAATTTCGATTGCAGGAATTTTCCTGAACAGAAAAAACATCATCATCCTGCTGATGGCAATCGAGCTCATGTTGCTTGCGGTAAATATGAATTTCATTGCCTTCTCGCATTACCTCAATGATTTGGCCGGGCAGGTATTCGTGTTTTTTATTCTCACCGTGGCTGCCGCAGAGTCCGCGATTGGATTGGCCATTCTCGTCGTACTGTTTCGCAACCTGAAAACGATCAATGTCGATGACATTGGCACGTTGAAGGGGTGACGAACATGCGTGAACAAAGAATCAATATCCATGAGCTTCTTCAAGGCATTTATGCCCAAGAGCCACGCCAGTCGGGCACTTACGGCCTTTTGTGCCGTTTGAATGAATTGCATGATTGAAAACAAATTAGCCCTGTTAGCCATCCCGCTACTGCCCCTTCTGGGCGCAGTTCTCGCCGGATTCGCAGGTCCCTGGCTCGGTCGCGCGTTTGCCCACACCGTTACAATTCTCGGTGTGACCGCTGCATTCGTTTTGTCCTGCTTCGTGTTTCAGGATGTGCAAGCAGGCAAATCCTTTAACGGTGCGATCTACACTTGGCTCGTCACAGACGGCATCAAACTCGAAGTCGGTTTCATGATCGATTCGCTCACGGTGATGATGATGCTAGTCGTCACGTTTGTCTCATTGATGGTGCATATCTATACCATCGGCTACATGGCTGACGATGACGGCTATACGCGGTTCTTCGGCTATATCTCGCTGTTCACTTTTTCGATGCTGATGCTGGTGATGTCGAATAACTTCCTGCAGTTGTTCTTCGGCTGGGAAGCGGTGGGTCTGGTTTCATATTTGTTGATCGGCTTTTGGTACAAACGGCCGACTGCCATATACGCGAACCTAAAGGCGTTTCTCGTTAATCGCGTCGGTGACTTTGGTTTCCTGCTGGGCATCGGTCTGGTATTCGCATACATGGGCACGCTCGATTACGTCACGGCTTTCAATGCCGCACCTGTGTTCAAAGACACGATGGTGACTTTGCTGCCCGATACCTCATGGTCGTTGTTGACGGTTATCTGTATTTGCCTGTTCATCGGCGCAATGGGTAAATCGGCGCAGTTTCCATTGCATGTGTGGCTGCCAGATTCGATGGAAGGCCCGACGCCGATCTCAGCACTGATCCATGCGGCGACGATGGTGACGGCGGGTATTTTCATGGTGGCGCGGATGTCGCCGCTGTTTGAGATGTCGCAGGCAGCGCTTTCGTTTGTATTGGCCATTGGCGCGATCACGGCGTTTTTCATGGCGCTGATTGCCATCGTGCAATACGACATCAAACGGGTGGTGGCGTATTCCACACTCTCGCAATTGGGTTATATGACGATGGCACTCGGTGCGGGTGCTTACTCAGCCGGCATTTTTCACCTGATGACGCACGCGTTTTTCAAAGCGGTGCTGTTTCTGGGTGCAGGCTCGGTCATCATCGCCATGCATCACGAGCAAGACATGCGCAAGATGGGCGGGTTGCGGAAATACATGCCGATTACTTATTTCACAATGTTGATCGGTGCGCTAGCCAATGCGGGCTTCCCGCCATTTGCCGGTTTCTTCTCCAAAGATTCGATCATCGAAGCGATACACGCCTCAACGACGCCCGGACATGCGATTGCTTACATAGCTGCATTGGGCGGTGTATTCGTCGGTGGCTTGTATTCTTTCCGCCTGATCTTTTTTGCATTTCACGGCAAAGAGCGATTTGGACATGATACCCATCACGATCACAAAGACGCGCATGCAGATGTAGATGCGCACGCTAAAGACGATCACGAACATCATGGTCTCGCACCCGGTCAGAAACCGCACGAATCACCGTGGGTGGTCACGCTGCCGCTGATTCTTCTTGCGATTCCTTCAGTGGCGATTGGCTACATGATGATTGAGCCGATGTTGTACGGCAATTATTTCGGTGACGCCATCAAAGCAACTGAAACGATGGCCACGTTGAAGAAAGAATTTCATGGCGCATGGGCGATGATGTTGCATGGCCTCACTACGGCGCCGTTCTGGCTGGCGCTTGCTGGTGCCGCCACTGCATGGGTTTGCTATATCGCGAAGCCGGAACTGCCGGGCAAGATTCGCGCGACTTTTGCGCTACCGGTCAAAATTCTTGAAGAAAAGTACGGCTTCGACCGTTTCAACGATTGGTTCTTCGCGGCCGGGGCGAGAAAGCTCGGACAGGGGCTATGGAAATTTGGCGACGTCACGATCATCGACGGCATCATGGTCAACGGCACCGCGAAGCTGATCGGCTGGGCCTCGGGCGTGGCGCGCCGGGTGCAGACCGGCTACGTCTACCACTACGCCTTCACGATGATCGTGGGCGTGCTGCTGCTGCTCACCTGGTTCTACGCCCGGCTCAACTGACCCGCGACCCCGATGCCCATGAGCTTCCCCGTCCTTTCGCTGGCCATCTGGGTGCCGATCGCCTTCGGCATCCTGGTGCTCGCCATCGGGCGCGACGCGCGGCCCGGGGCGGCGCGCTGGACGGCGCTCACCGGCTCGGTGCTGGGCCTGCTGGTGTGCGTGCCGCTGTGGACGCGCTTCGACTTCACCTCCGCGATGCAGTTCGTCGAGATGACGCCCTGGATCGGGCACTTTA
>JANNRY010000425.1:0-4702 GCA_031401935.1 Betaproteobacteria bacterium
AGCCCGCGCGCTCAGTACGCGATTCGCCCATGCCGACGATGCCACCGCAGCACACGTTCACGCCAGCGCCGCGCACGCGTTCGAGCGTATCGAGCCGATCCTGATAGTCGCGGGTGGTGATGAAGTCGCCGTACACTTCCGGCGCGGTGTCGAGATTGTGATTGTAGTAATCGAGGCCGGCGTTTTTCAATTGTTCGGCCTGGCCTTCTTTCAACATGCCCAATGTGCAGCAGGTCTCAAGGCCCAGCGCTTTGACTTCGCGCACCATATCCAATACCGGGTCGAGGTCGCGTTGCTTTGGTCCGCGCCACGCGGCACCCATGCAAAAGCGCGATGCACCGTTTTCCTTGGCGAGGCGGGCGGCAGACACCACGGCGGCGACATCCATCATCGCCTCGTTTTCCACCCCGGTGTGGTAGCGCGCGGCTTGCGGGCAATAGCCGCAATCTTCAGGGCAGCCGCCGGTTTTGATCGACAGCAATGTCGATAGCTGAACTTTGTTCGGGTCGTGGTATTCACGGTGCAGCGTTTGCGCGCGATGCATCAAGTCGGCAAATGGCAAATCGAATAACGCTTCGACGGCATCCAGCGACCACGGTGATGGCTTGGCCGTTTTTTGCCAAGAGGCGGGCACAGCGATTGGAACGGATACGGCAGCGGAATGTGGCATTGAGTGGCCTATAGAAAAGCTGTCGGTGACATAAACATGGCATGATTGCCAAAACCACCCGATATGTCAATTTTTGGCGCGTTAGAAAAACGACAATCGTTAAATGTTTAGGCATATTGATGTTCCGCTCAGGTTCCTTTCCATCCGCCATCAACAGCTTAATTTCGCAGGATTGCACGCTGTGTGGTGTGCGCTCGCAAGAGAGTCTCTGCAAGGATTGCCATCGCGATTTACCTTTTCGTCAAGCAACGGGCTGCCCGCGCTGTAGTGCCCAAAGTGCCGACAATCAAATTTGTGGCGCTTGCCTGTCCGATCCGCCCCATTTTGACGGCACCACCAGCGCGTTTCACTACGCATATCCGCTGGACCGTCTCGTGCAGGCCTACAAATTCAACGCGAACCTTGGTTTGCTGCCATTGTTCGCTGATTCAATTGCGCGCGCCATTCGTGCCAGACGTGCCGACTCTGCCAATGATGGGGCAACACAACCCGATCTTGTCATCCCACTTCCGCTTGCGCCCAAGCGACTGGCCGAACGGGGCTTCAACCAATCGGCCTTGCTGGGAGAGCAGGTATCGAAAACGTTAGGCATCAGATTTGAAGCACGCGGCATGCTGCGCGTGCGCGAAACACCGCCGCAGACGGGTTTGGATCGCGAAGCACGTTTGAAAAACGTGCGCGGCGCATTCGATTGTGCACACCGACTTGATGGCAAACATGTTGCCGTTGTTGATGACGTGATGACGACCGGTGCAACGCTGTCGGAAGCAGCTAAAGCACTAAAAAAAGCCGGGGCTGCGCATGTGAGTGCGTGGGTGATTGCGCGTGCGGACAGGGATCAGACATTGACCATGCCTGGATTGGCAACGGTTCCGTTCGACGACAGTTAAAACACATCAACTAAAAACATGTTCAACGTTGTTCTCTATCGTCCCGAGATTCCGCCGAATACGGGCAATGTCATTCGGCTGTGTGCAAACACCGGCGCGCGCCTGCATCTGGTGCATCCGCTGGGCTTCGAATGGGACGACGCACGCGTCAAACGCGCCGGTCTTGATTACCATGAATTTGCCGACGTGCAGCATCATAAAAGCTGGGCGGCATGCCGCGAAGCGTTGCGCGGTTCACGGCTGTTCGCCGTAGAAACACGCAACGGCACACGCTACGATCAGGTTTCGTTTCAGGCGGGTGACAGCTTTGTGTTCGGGCAGGAAACGTCCGGCCTGCCAGCGGAAATCATGGATGAATTTTCCGCAGAGAGGCGGATATGGCTACCGATGCAGCCGGACAATCGCAGCCTGAATTTATCCAATTCGGTCGCCGTGATGGTGTTCGAAGCATGGCGGCAGCACAACTTCGCGGGAAGTCATGATTCGTCATTCCCGCCCCCGGGCAATGCGCTCGGGGGCGGGTGACCGCAGAAATGGCGGTCCGAGACTTATTGAATCACAACCCGTTTGGCGCTGACGGGTATCTTTTTCGGTAGCACAAGTGACAATACGCCGTCGGCATATTTCGCTTCTATTGCGGCTTCATCGATGTCCTGCGCGACGCTAAATACGCGCGAGGTCTTACCGTAGAAACGCTCGGAATGCAGTAACCGTTCGCCATCCTTGTCGGCCTCGACTGGTGCAGCAGTTTCGCGTTTGATTTCGGCTGAGATCGACACTTCGTTCTTATCTACTTCGACGTGAATGTCTTCTTTCTTCACGCCCGGCAGCACGGCGCTGACACGGTATGCGGCCTGATCCTCAGAGACCTCGATTTTGATCGGGGCAATGGCACCACGCGGCTCGCCTGAAGCGGGTTTGAAAAAACCTGCGAGCAAATTGTCGAGGTGTTGTGGAAAAGCGGTAGAAGCCGGATCCAAGCGGCCATTTAAACGTACTAATGTATTCATATTGACTCCTTAAAATGTTGCGGGACAGTAAATATCAATTGCGGGTGACACCGTGATTTTTCAAGACCCTTAAATCCTTGAAGGCATCCCTGTCTATTTAGCATCACGTAAACATTCGGATTCTTATAAACTGGCAGCAAGTACAAGAGAAGACACTTATGGGCGCACAGAAAAATAGCAACCCCAACGAAATGCAGCATGCACTTTATGCGGAAGTCGAAACCCATCGCAGCTATATGCTGCGGTTTGCGACAGCGAAATTGCGGGATGCAGATCAAGCCGAAGAGGTGGTGCAGGAAGCGCTGTTGGCAGCACTCGATGGTATCGAAAGTTTTTCGGGACAGTCAGCGTTAAGGACCTGGCTAACGTCTATTCTCAAATTCAAAATCATCGATCTGCAAAGACGCGTAATCATCGAGCGTGCCCACTTTGTCAGCAGCCCGCAGGAGCAGGATTCGGCCGACCCGGAGTGGTTCGACAAATTATTCGACGACACCGGACACTGGCAACCGAGGTTGTCTGCGTGGGCCAACCCGGATGGGGCATTTGAGCAAAAACAGTTTTTTGAAGTTTTCGAACGTTGCATGGATAAACTACCCGTTGCGACCGGTCGGGTGTTTTTCAAGCGCGAGGTAATGGGCGTGGAAACCGACGAAATCTGTAAGGAAGAGGGCATTACCGCGTCTAATTGTTGGGTCATGCTTCATCGCGCGCGGTTGGCGCTGCGGGAATGCCTTGATCGAAACTGGTTCCAGGAGACCAAATCTTGAACCCCGAGAATATTGAACTGTCCTGCAAAGAAGCTGCCCGGCTGATGAGTCATCGTCAGGACCGCGAACTGTCGGAAATTGAGGCGGCGAATTTGAAAGATCATTTACTGATCTGCTTGAGCTGTAGAAATTTCGACAGTCAACTCGGTTTCATTAGCCGTTTCGCCCGCCATTACGGAAACGATGACCCGCCGACCGAGACGCCTCCGTCTGCCTAATTGTGTAAAATGTGTGAATCTGATTCGTCACCCATTACGTAGGACACTGCAGTTGTGCAACCGGGCGGACAGCGTGGGCAGAAAAAATACACTCTGGTCGCCGGTTGAGTTGCGCAAGCCGCTGTCTTAGCAGTCTCGATCACTCTTCAAACCACCTTGAAAAGGAATGCAACATGAATAGCAAACTGATCCTCTCCTCAGCCATCGCCGGACTTGTGGCACTAGGCACCGTTAGCGGCAGCGCAATGGCGCAGGAAAAGAAAGCTGAGAAAGAAAAATGTTTCGGCGTCGCCAAAAAGGCCGCAAACGATTGCGGTACTGCCGCTCACTCCTGCGCAGGTCAGGCAAAAGCTGACAACGTGCCGGAAGAATGGAAGTTTGTTGCTAAAGGCAGCTGCGAAAAAATGGGCGGCAAGCTGAAAGTGGCCGCAGCCGATAAAGCTGCTCCTGCCAAGAAGTAACCCACGTTTTTATTTCAGGAGCACATCATGAACACGACTAAGTTGATTGTCTCCGGCGCGATTGCCGGTCTGGTATCGCTTGCAGCTTCAGGTGTTGCTGTCGCTCAGGACAAGCCTGCTGCTGCGGCCAAGGAAAAGTGCTACGGCGTTGCCAAAAAAGGCACGAACGACTGCGGGACAGCCAAACATTCGTGCGCCGGTCAGGCTGCTGCGGATAATATTCCGGAGGAGTGGAAATTTGTCGCGAAAGGCTCCTGCGAGGCGATGAAAGGTGTGCTCAAAAAGCCAGACGCGAAAACTGACAGCAAAACCGAGGCCCCCACGAAGTACTACTAAGGCGTTGGTGCAGTAAAAATGTTTCATTTGCAAGTCCCTTGAGATAGATGCCCTCGCAGTAAAACGCGGGGGCATTTTTTTGGCAACGCGGTCAGCGGAAATATGCATCCCACAGCGGTTTCAATTTCGTCGCGCGCCGGCATCGGCTTGCGACCGCCACACTATCAGGCGATTCTTGCAGAGGCGCCTCTAGTGTCGTTTCTGGAAGTACACAGTGAGAATTTCTTTGGCGATGGCGGGCAGCCGTTGAAGTACCTTGCAAAATTTCGCGAGGATTATCCGATTAGCACCCACGGTGTTGGTCTGTCGCTCGGATCGACCGATTCGCTTGATCCGCACCATTTGCG
>JANNRY010000426.1:0-2002 GCA_031401935.1 Betaproteobacteria bacterium
CAGAAGGGAACGACCGGCGATGCGGCAGCATTGCCCGCACATCAAAAGCTGGAAATGGCAACACTCAATGCCGCTAAGGCACTAGGTTGGCAGGACGAAATCGGCTCGCTGGTCGCGGGCAAATCGGCCGACATGACCGCGATTAACCTGTCATCCATTGAAACGCAGCCCGTTTATGACCCGGTCTCGCACATCTTTCATGCGGCCGGACGCGAAAACGTGAGTCACGTATGGGTGAATGGGGAACTGTTGCTAAACGACCGCACTCTTACCCGGCAGGATTTGAACGAATTGAAATTAAAGGCTGCCGTCTGGCAGCAGCGATTTTCGGGTAAATAGACATGGAAGCAACGTCCGCTGCAAATAGTAACGTCGATCAATCAGAGCTTGCGAAATTTGGTGCGCTCGCCGCACGTTGGTGGGACCCAAACAGCGAATTCAAGCCCCTGCATGAAATCAATCCACTGCGCCTCAAATGGATCGATAAGCGCGCCGTTCTTGCCGGCAAGCGCGCCATCGATATCGGATGTGGCGGCGGCATTCTCGCGGAGAGCATGGCGCGCCTCGGCGCCGATGTCACCGGGATCGATCTATCGGAAAAGCCGCTCAACGTTGCGAAACTCCATCTGCTGGAAAGCGGGCAGCATGTTGACTACCAATTGATTGCCGCCGAAGAGATCGCAAGACAGCAGCCGACAAGTTTCGATTGCGTAACCTGCATGGAAATGCTCGAACACGTACCCGACCCTCAATCGACCGTTCGCGCAGCAGCGGCGCTGGTCAAACCCGGCGGCTGGGTATTCTTTTCCACGTTGAACCGTAATCCAAAATCGTTTCTGTTCGCGATCATCGGTGCAGAATATGTATTGAATTTGTTGCCCAAAGGTACCCACGAATACGGGCGTTTCATTACACCCGCAGAACTCGCGGCAATGGTTCGCGATGCTGGTCTCACTGTCATCGAGTTTGTTGGCATGACGTACAATCCTTTTCGTAAAATCTATGCGCTCAACGATGACGTGAGCGTGAACTACATTGTGGCCTGCCGCAAACCCGGCTAACGCGCACTGAATATTAAGCTGATGAACCGCCGACGCTTCCTCTCTCTCACTAGTACGGCGCCTTTGCTGGGCCTACCTTGGGCGCACACCCTGCACGCAAGCGCCGGCGGGGCACACCCGGCATCGTCAATGCTAATGTTGATTTACCTGAAGGGCGGCAACGACGCTTACAACACGTTCGTTCCGCTCGACGATCCGCGTTACCGTAAGCTGCGGCCCAATATTGCCATCCCACGAGATCAACTCATTCCGTTTTCAACCACCCACGGTTTCAATCGGGCGTTGAAACCACTGTTGCCGATGTGGGAAAACAAGGAAATACTGCTTGTGCAAGGCATTGGCCAGCAAGAGATCACTAACCAGCACTATCGTGATGTCGAAACGCAGTTCACAGCGGCAAGCCCAGACCAGTATTACGACGATGGCTGGCTAACCCGTGCATTCGGCGCAAATGTCGGCAATGGCAGACTCGGCAAGTCAGAACTCGATGCGCTGGCGTTTGGCGTTCTGGATATTCGTGAATCCGACCCAATGGGTCCATTTCGTGGCAACAAAATCCGCGTCATCAACATGCAGCATCCCTCGGAGTGGCTAAGCGGCCAGAAAGTAGCCGGCACGCAGCACCTTCAAAGCACGCCTGCAAATGCGCTGGCAGAAAAATTTGCACAGCCGCAACGTGTCGCTCTGAAAACTACTTTCCCGGCAAATGAATTTGCGGATGCATTAAGAGCAACAGCTGAGCTTGCCGCCGCCGGTTTGGCGCCGTCTGTTGTACACGTCACACTAACCGCCAGCGATGACGATCAACACCACGCTTTTGATACACACTGGGACCAACAAAAGTACCATGGACCGACACTGACACGGCTCGCCGAGGGCCTAGCGGCGTTCCGCAATGCAATGCGCGAAATTGGCCTCTGGGAAAACACGCTCGTGGCAAC
>JANNRY010000427.1:0-2256 GCA_031401935.1 Betaproteobacteria bacterium
GGCAATGGCATCAAAGACCTGGCGAAGCTTTACCGCCGTCTCACCCATGAACTTCGTGATCAGAGAATCGAGGCGGACCAAGAAAAGGGGTATGCCAAGTTCTCCTGCTAAAGCCGATGCTGTCATTGTCTTGCCTGTGCCTGGCGGGCCGACAAGCAATAGCTTGCGCCGAGGGGAGAGGCCGTGCTCTTTTATACGAGCCAGCAACCTCTGCTCTTTGATGATTCGATTCAACTGATTTACGGCAGTTTCATCCAGCACCATATCGCCGAGCCGATTTGCCGGGTACGTGACAGTAAGGAGATTTGCCAGCTCGCCGCGAGGTTTACTGGCGCTTCCAATAGCAACCAACTTGCCATTAACATCCATGCCGACTCGAGCCTTAGCCGCATCGATCAGGTCGCGCAATTCTTCGGCTAGCTTTCCATGTCCCAGCTTTGCCTCGTGGGCGGCAACCTGCATCGCCACGGAGAAAAAGTGGCTGTCGTCGCGACTAATATGCGATTTGATGAGCGCCTTAAGTTGTTCCGAGCTGGCCACAATACATTCCAATGCTTATTTTTCAATCAGTTGTAAAAGCAATTTTGCCTCCCTGCCCATATTGTGAATCAAAATGACAAAAAAGGCTCCGCTGCTTGATCCACCACGCCCGCATCGACATCAGCAGCGTGACAGGATTCCGTTTTTTAGACTGTTTTTATTCCAAATTCAGAAATCGTTATGCATTTCGGACCGCAATCCATCAGAAATATCATCAGAGGCCGTCTACTTCAAGAGCTCCACACCCGACCCCCCAATTCCGGATCGCGCTGACCCGCGACACAGAGCGCCAGCCATTTTTCAACCAGTTTGAGTGCACACGTGCGTCTGCAAATAAGGAAGTTACTCGCAAATTGGCCCAAGCGCCTGTTCGTTGCCGTACATTGAGCTGTTACGAAGGCGCACCGCTCGCCACCAGTTCATCCCGTTCAATGCGTCCGTCAATAAGTTCGATGACACGATCACAGCGTGCAGCCAGACGCGGGTCGTGCGTCACGACGATGAACGACGTTTTGAGCTCCGCGTGCATGCGCCGCAGCAAGCCAAACACTTCGTCGGACGAGGCGGTGTCGAGATTGCCCGTCGGTTCATCGGCCAGCACCAACGGAGGTGCCAGCGCCAACGCGCGCGCAATCGCCACGCGCTGCTGCATGCCGCCGGAGAGTTCACCGGGGCGTTTGTTCATGGCACTTTCCAGCCCGACCGCCGCCAGTACCGCGCGGGCGTGTTCGCGCTGTTGCGAAGTCACAACGCCTTCGCGCATCAGGGCGGGCAGGGTCACGTTTTCAAGCGCCGTAAATGCCGGAAGCAGATGATGGAACTGGAAAACAAAGCCCAGCGTCGTGCGGCGGCGCATGGTTAAGCTCGCGTCATCGAGACCATTCGTTTCTTCGCCCTCGATGCGGTAGCTGCCTGCCGTGGCCCGCTCAAGAAGGCCAACGATATTGAGGAGCGTGCTCTTGCCCGAACCCGATGGGCCGATCAGCGCAACAAATTCACCACGGTTTACACGCAACGACACCCCGTGCAACACCTCGGCCTCGTTGGGCAGGCCCGGGTTATAGCTTTTGCGAATATCGATAAGCTCGATCAATGGCGCAGCGGATGTTGAATCGGCAGTCACGACCAAGGCCTCACAAACGAATGGCTTCGGCCGGATCGAGCTTGGCCGCGCGGCGCGCTGGCGCGACTGCTGCCAGCACGCCGCACAGTGTGGCGATAGCCGCCACCTGAAGCGCAAGCACAGGGGCTAGCGTAATCGCGAACAGCGGCAGGCCGTCTGATCCACGCACCAGACTCGTGAACACAAAAATCAGCACGACTGCAAGCAGCACACCGAGCACCGACCCGATCGCACCCACAATCGCGCCCTGCAACAGGAAGACGCGCAATATTTGACCTTGCGTTGCACCCATCGCCCGCAGAATGCCGATTTCGCGCCGCTTCTGCACCACAGACACCACCAGCACGCTGGCGATACCCAATACCACCACGATCATCACCACGCCACGAATCACGCCGGTACTGATCGACTGCGCACTCAGTGCCGAGACCAATTGCGCATTGGCCTCCTGCCAGCTTTCAATTTTGTAGGGGAATCGCTGCGACAAGTCCGTTGCCATCACTTGCGCCGACCAGATATCAACGAGCGTGAGCTCCAGGCTGGTGGCACCGCCCGGAAGGCCGACAAGGCTCTGCGCGGTGCGTAGCGGCACG
>JANNRY010000428.1:0-2130 GCA_031401935.1 Betaproteobacteria bacterium
GCAAGGTCGTGACGATGGAACGCTGATCGCGGCGGGTGGCGTTCTGAATCACTGCGATCGGCATGGATGCACGCATCCCTGCGTCGAGTAACTCCTGCTGGATCGATTCGCAGCGGGACACGCCCATATAAATCACCAGCGGCAAACCTGTCGCGGTCAAGGCTTGCCAATTCGGCGCTGTGGCCGCGTCATCACCGGCATGACCGGTGATAAAAATAGCGCCGTGACAAATATCGCGATGCGTCAATGGAATACCGAGCGCTGTTGGTGCTGCAAGTCCGGCGGTGATGCCATTGACGATCTCGCATTCGATATCAGCGGCGCGCAGCGATTCACATTCTTCACCGCCGCGTCCGAATACAAACGGATCGCCCCCTTTTAGCCGCACCACCGTGCGGCCCTGCCGCGCTTCTGCAATCATGAGGCGCTCGATAAATTCCTGTGGTGTCGATTTGCAGCCGCCGCGTTTGCCGACGTAGATGATGCGGGCTTCAGGATTCGCGTATGCCAACACGTCATCGCTCACCAGATCATCAACCAGCAACACATCGGCCGTTCGCATTGCCTTCACGGCTTTAAGCGTAAGTAATTCCGGGTCACCGGGGCCCGCACCGACGAGATAAACTTTGCCAAATTTCATGCGGCCTCCTGTCGTTCATCCGCAGGAACTTGCGCAATCAATTGTCGCAATTCAGGCATGCACGATCCGCAATTGGTCCCGCATTTGAGTTGTGCCTGAAGTGCTGCGTAGCGGGTGCGTGGTTCACCCACAATGTCGCCCAGCGCTGCGGTGATGGTGTCCTCGGTGACATTGAAGCACTGGCACACTACCCTTCCTGCTAAAACAAAGCCGCTCGGTGCATTCGTGGCAGGCGATAGCAGCAAGCGGCGAATCTCGGCCACCGGTTTTCCTGCAACCAGCCATTCGCGCAGCCACTCACCGCTTTCAATCGCACCCGGATCGCCGCACAGCCGCACGGCGCGCAAGCAATCTGCGTCGATCAGCATGCGCCGCGAACTCGCCCGGCGCGCGTCATCAAAGCGCAATGCCATTTCACTCTCAAGGCCAAGCAGCCGGTCCAGCTTCTCAAGCCACGCGCTCGATGGCGCGCCGTGATGCGCGGCGCGCACCAGCACGCCGGGACGATCACGACCGATCAGTACAATGCTGAAAAACGCGACCTCGCTTTGCATTGCCTGCAAATCATCGAGCAAAATATTCTCGTCGCCATCACGCGCAGCGAACGCCGTTAAATGCCAAGACAGCTCTGCCGCCGACACCTTCACCGCCGCGTGCTTGAGCTCTGGTTGCCGCGAATATGGATCGAACGTAGGCACGGTCAGCGTGTTGACGCCGGCACTGTCCTTGCCCCCCAGAAAACGTTTGCCCCAATGCATCGGCAGATACACCTGGCCGGAACGCATGGTGTCGGAAGCTTCGACAAGACCGTAGATAGTGCCGCGCCGCGATTCTATTTTGACCAGCTCGCCATCTTTCAAACCACGGCGCGAAAGATCGTTCGGATTGACGTTGAGCCGTGGCTCCGGCGCGTGGCCGAACAGGCGTGCGACATTGCCCGTGCGGCTCATGCCATGCCATTGATCGCGAAGGCGGCCAGTGGTGAGTGCCAGCGGATAACGGGTGTCAACTTTTTCAGCGACAGCCTTGTAACGCTCTACAAAAAACTGCGCGTGCCCGGTTTCGGTCGGAAAGAGTCCGTCCTCATACAATCTTGCTTTTCCGATGGAGGTGCCGGCGGGCAGCGGCCATTGTTGAGGCCCAATTGAATCGAGCATCTCGTAACTCATGCCGGTAATGTCGAGGTCGCGTCCGCGCGTGACTTCACGATGTTCATTCCAGACCGCTTCGGGCGAATCGAATCCGAACAATGTCGGCTTGCCGGGGCGCAAGCGTTGCTCCAGACGGCGCGCAAAATCACAAACGATCTCCCAGTCGTGTCGTGCCTCCTGCGGTCCCGCCATTGCTGTACGCACGCGCGAAATACGTCGTTCGGAATTGGTGACTGTCCCGTCCTTTTCCCCCCAACTGGTTGCGGGCAGCAACACATCGGCGAATCCGGCGGTCTCGGTATTACGATAGGCATCCTGCAACACAACGAGCTCGGCGGT
>JANNRY010000429.1:0-2783 GCA_031401935.1 Betaproteobacteria bacterium
GGTACAGCGGCAACGGAAAGCGAACGCACCCGTAGCATCGCACTCGACGCGGCCTGGGAGCTGGACTTGTTTGGGGGTGGTCGTCGGGCGCGCGAGGCTTCTGCGGCACGCGCAGGTGCACGCAACGCTGATTGGCACGACGCGCGCATATCGATTGCCAGTGAGGTGGCGAGCCAGTATGTGAATCTGCGCACTTGCGAATTGCTGCTCACCGGATACGAAGTCGATGCAAAATCCCGCGCCGAAACCGCCCGTCTGACCGACCTCAAGACCAATGCCGGGTTCGAAGCACCCGCCAATGCCGCATTGTCACGGGCGAGCGCATCGGAAGCACAGGCGCGGCGCATTCAACAGGCGGCCGATTGTGATGTGATCGTAAAGGTGTTGGCGGAACTCACCGCCATGCCCGAGCCGGATCTGCGCGCCGCGCTGGCAGCCGGCAAAGCGCGTGTACCGGCACCGCGCAGCTTTGCGCTTGCGACTATTCCCGCCGCAGCGCTCTCGCAACGTCCCGACCTGGCTGCCGCTGAAAGTGATCTCGCCGCGAGCATGGCCAATATAGGTGTGGCAATGGCTGATCGTCTGCCGCGACTTTCACTGACTGGCTCTATCGGAACCGGCAGCTTCAGCAATGCAGCAATACCGGATGGACGCACCTGGAGCTGGGGGCCGTCACTGACACTGCCCATTTTTGATTTCGGTCGGCGCGCAGCCAATGTTGATGGTGCCCGTGCGCGCTTTGACGAGTCGTTCGCCACCTATCGCGGCAAGGCTTTGCGCGCGGTGCGCGAAGTCGAGGAAGCCCTGGTGCGTCTCGATAGCGCAGCGCGTCGGGAGACCGATGCCAATGCCGCCCTGCGCGGCTATGAAAAATATCTCACTGCTGCCGAAGCGCGCGTACGCGTCGGTGCGGGCAGCCTGCCCGAGCTTGAAGAAGCACGCCGTGCGGTGGTCGCTTCGCAAGGTGTCGCCGTCGGTGTTGCGCGCGAGCGGCTGACGGCATGGGTCGCGCTCTACAAGGCAATCGGTGGGGGCTGGGACGCAACTTCGCCACCCCCGTCATCCTCAACAACACCGGCGGCACCTGTTTAAACTTCTGCAAAAAACTGAATGACATCATGAAAAACTGGCAAAAATCTGCACTTGTTCTATCGTTCATCGCCATCAGCGGCAGCGTTATTTTCGCCGTCGCCAATGCCGCCGACGACAAAAAGGTGGCAGGCAGCGCGAAACCCGCGCTGACCGTGACGACCGTCAAACCGCAACGTGCCGAGCTCGCCGCCACGTTTTCAGCCAGCGGCAATATCACCGCTTGGCAGGACGCCATCGTCGGGGCCGAAGTCAACGGCCTGCGACTCAACGACGTGCGCGTTAACGTCGGCGATGTCGTCAAGCGTGGTCAGGTGTTGGCGACGTTTGCACCAGAAACGATAGAGGCTGAACTGGCGCAGTCGCGTGCAAGCGTGGCGGAGGCCGAGGCAGCACTGGCGGAAGCCGAAGCCAATGCCGAACGCGCGAAAACGCTAGAGGCCACCGGCGCGCTGTCCACGCAACAGATCAATCAGTATGCCACTGCCGCCAAGACAGCCGCGGCACGTCTGGCTGCCGCGCGTGCAGTCGCCCGTGCCAGCAGCGTGCGCGTCAGCAACACCCAGGTATTGGCGCCCGACAGCGGCACTATTTCGGCACGCGCAGCGACGGTCGGCGCGGTCGTCATGGGCGGGCAGGAGTTGTTTCGCATGGTTCGGCAGAATCGGCTGGAGTGGCGCGCGGAAGTGACCTCATCGGAACTCGCGAAAATTCAGGTCGGCCAAAAAGTAGCGGTGATGACGCCGACGGGTGCAACTGTCGCCGGCAAGGTACGGGTGATCGCGCCAACGGTCGATCCGCAAACACGCAATGTGCAGGTATACGTCGATCTAGCCCCTGGTAGCGCCGCGCGGGCTGGTATGTTTGCCCGTGGCGAATTCGAGCTCACTGCCTCGCTTGGCCTAACGGTTCCGCAGCAGGCGGTGGTGGTGCGCGACGGCTTCTCTTATGTGTTCGTCGTCAAGGCCGACAACCGTGTGACGCAGCAGAAGGTCGTCGCGGGACGGCGTCTCACAGATCACATTGAAGTGCGCGAAGGCTTGCAGGAGGACACCAGCATCGTCGCGCAGGGTGCTGGGTTTCTCAACGACGGCGATCTGGTGAAGATCGTTCCTGCTGCAGCGGCAACAGCACCTGCCAAGCCTGCTGCCCCGGCAAAGAAATAGAGCGCACCCCATGAACGTCTCCACCTGGGCCATCAAGAATCCGATTCCGGCCATCGTCTTTTTTATCCTCCTCACGTTCGCCGGTCTGGTCGGTTTCAAGCTGGCGGGCGTGCAGGATTTCCCAGACATCGAGTTGCCGATGGTGACGGTTTCGGCTTCGCTGCCGGGTGCGGCACCGGCGCAGCTTGAAACCGAAGTTGCCCGCAAGATCGAGAACGCCGTCGCATCGCTGCAGGGTGTCAAACACATCTACACCAATATCCTCGACGGCTCGGCCAATATCACCATCGAGTTCAATCTCGAAAAGAGTCCCATCGAAGCGACCAACGATGTGCGTGATGCCGTGAGCCAGGTGCGTGCCGATCTGCCCGGCGAGATGCGCGACCCGGTCGTCTCAAAAGTATCGACCGCAGGACGGCCGATCATGACCTATGTGGTTTCATCAGCCACGCAGGACGAGGAAGCGGTATCGTGGTTTATCGACAATGCGGCGACCAAACGCATTCTCAATGTGGCTGGTGTCGGGCG
>JANNRY010000430.1:0-8085 GCA_031401935.1 Betaproteobacteria bacterium
GTTGGATTGCCTCATCCGTCACGGGTTTTTCCCGTCCCGCCGCAACGACTATCTGGAAATCATTCACGCGCTACGGCCGTAGTTTTCGAAACTCTAGCACTGGTGAGGCTTTCAGGTACTTTTGGCCCGGTAACCCGCACCAGTGGTGGATCTATACTTTTTATCTAGCAGCCCTTGACCACTTACGCGTTAACGCTCGTCATCACCGCCGCTTTACTCCACGCCGGCTGGAACTATCTACTCAAAAAATGCGGCGGCGGCATTGGCGTGCTGGCACTTTCCGCCATCGTTGCCACCGTCGTATTGACACCGTTCTCGATTTACCTGATTTTTGCGAACCATTTTGTGTTCACGCCAATAGTGCTCGGTATGATTCTCGGCGGCGGCGTGCTGCACATGATTTATTACCTCCTGCTTGATCGTGCTTATCGCTCCGGCGGCGATTTATCAGTCGTGTATCCATTGGCGCGGGCGACCGGCCCGCTCATCACGATCATCGTTGCTACGCTGATATTCGATGAACGAATGTCGGTAGTGGCGGTTACAGGTGCCATCCTGATCGGCGTTTCCGCATTGGTGCTCACCGGTAACCCGGCCAAGTTATTTCGTAAAGACGCCAGCACTGGCGCCGGATTTGCATTGCTCTGCGGTTGCATGATTGCGGCTTACACGGTTTGGGACAAACAAGCGGTTGCGGTATTGCTGATCCCGCCGATCATTTTCGATTGGGGTGCCAACCTCACGCGCATCACCATGCTCACGCCGATGGCCATGAAGCGCGAACCCGGTGCCATCAGCCGCGCCTGGCGTGACCATCGAAAAACGGTGATCGCCATCGGCGTAGTAAGTCCGCAATTCTATATTTTGGTGCTCACCGCGATGGTCTTCACGCCCGTCAGCTACGTCGCCCCCACGCGCGAGTTGTCGATCCTGTTCGCCGCGTTGCTTGGTGCGCATGCGCTGAAGGAAGGTGATGCCACGCGACGCACGATTGCCGCGTGCGGCATGGTGTTGGGGGTTAGTGGGTTGGCGTTGGGGTGAAGGATTTACTGCTGCGTTTTTTCGCGGCGTTCACAAGGGCGTGTGTTTTGTACGCTTTGTTAATACTGTATAAAATTGTTGTGAAATGCTTGAATGCCGCGCCAATCAATGAGTTTGAGCTAAATACCCTTGGGATGTTGGATAACACTTTGGGTAGTTAAGAGGCGTTTATGTTGTCTATAACTAGGTAGGCCGCAGTCGGAGAAGCTATGAATAAGTGGCGCGAAAAACTATATGGCTACACGGGCTTATTTATCGTCCTAGGCATCTGGACCCCGATGTTTTGGTTCGTTTCCTCATCAAGGCAGCACTACAAAATGGAAACCTTTGAGATTTTCGACATGAACTGGTTCAGCATTTTGGTATTTTTTACTCTTTGTGCAGCAACTCTGGTTGCTCAATATGGTCTTGTTTTGATCGCGCGAGACCTATCTGATTTTGAAAAGATGAAAAACAGCTAGCCATAAATCGACATGTTTGTACAAAAGATGCCTAACCCGTCTATCCGGCGGGACACGTTAAGCGTCGCAAAGGACAACATCATTGGACTTACGCTGAATTAAGAAATTAGCGCCGCACTATAATGTTGGGATGAGCACATCCCCCCAACATGATCACGCCGCACCGCCCTGCGTACATGGCGACGCCAATCACGCACCGTTGGCGGCTGATCAGAAGCCTGCTTCAGGCTTTGAGCACCACAGCAACGACGCGCATGACCACAGCGATCACGGCCACAATCACGCGCACGATCACAAACACGACCACGCCAGCCATCAACACGATTACCGCGCCCACGATAAATCGCTGCTGCTGACGAGCTTCGTCATCACCGTCACAATGATGATGGCCGAAATTGTTGGCGGGCTGCTGACGCATTCGTTGGCGCTGGTGTCGGACGGTATTCACATGTTTACGCACGCCTTCGCGTTAGGCTTAAGCTGGGGTGCCATCGTGCTGGCGTCGCGCCCGGCCAATATGGAAAAGACTTTCGGCTATTACCGCGTTGAAGTGGTCGCCGCTTTCGTCAATGGCCTCACCATTCTTTTCTCGGCCGTGTGGATTGTGGTGGAAGGCATCAGCCGGTTGATTACGCCGGAACCTGTGAATATCGGCGTCACGCTTGCCATTGCCATCGCGGGGCTGTTGGTCAACCTCATCACCGGCGCGATTCTGATGCGCGGGGACCAGGGCAACATGAATATCCGTTCAGCTTTTTTGCACATGCTCACTGATACGCTTTCGTCGGTCGCCATCATTGTCGGCCTCGTTGTCATCCATTACACGGGCTGGACGGTGATCGATCCGTTGCTCGCCCTAATTGTGGCGGCGATCATTTTGAAGTGGTCATGGTCGCTGCTGCGCGATTCCCTGCATGTACTGATGGAAGGCTCGCCTATTGATGTGCCGACACTGAAGGCGCATGTGCTGCAAGAGTTCCCGGATGTGGAGGACATTCACGACGTCCATATCTGGCAGATTTCGCAGCGCTTTAATTGCCTCACGGCACACGTGCGCATCAAGCCGGAGGCGGTGGCAAATTATTCTGCATTGGTGTTGCGCATCAACGCGTCACTGCGCGAAAAATTTGATATCGGGCATACCAATTTCCAGCCGGAATGGATTTAATAGCTGCACATTCATAGTTTGCAGTCGTGCCCTGCCCACCTCACAGGATCACCCTTGAGCACCCTATCCCCGCAGTACCGCAACGTCGCGCTGCTTTCCGCTGCGCAGGCTTTTCTGTTTACCAATAACGTCACGCTGATCGCGCTCAATGGTCTCGTCGGTTATCAATTGGCGGCTGATAAATCATTCGCCACGTTGCCGGTGACCACACAGGTGATCGGCTCAGCGCTGTTCGCACTGCCAGCGTCGCACTTAATGCAGCGCATTGGCCGACGCGCAGGTTTTCTAATCGGCACGCTTTGCGGCTTGATTGGGGGCGCGATTGCAACCTACGGCGTTTACGCGCACAGCATGGCATTGCTTTGCCTCGGCACATTTATCCTCGGCATCTACGGCGCATTTGGCCAGTTCTATCGCTTCGCGGCAGCCGATACGGCGGCACCAAATTTCAAAGCAAACGCCATCTCGTTGGTGGTGGCCGGCGGTCTGGTCGGCGGCATTTTAGGCCCCGCATTATCCATCTGGACACGACACTTAGCCGAGATCGAGTTTCTAGCTTCCTACGCGTCACTCATGGTGTTTTGTATATTGACGGCATTGCTGTTGAGCCAATTGCGGATACCAAACACTGAGTCAAGCGCAAGTGCTGCCCCGCCAAGACGTATGGCAGATATTGCGATGCAGCCGGTCTTCATTGTCGCGGTAACGTCAAGCGCGTTTGGTTATGGCGTGATGAATTTATTGATGACGGCAACACCGCTGGCGATGGGCATGTGTGGCTATCCTTACGGCGATGCTGCCACGGTGATCTCCGCCCACGTCATCGCCATGTTCGCGCCGTCATTTTTCACCGGCTCGCTGATCCAGCGTTTTGGCGTATTGAAAATTATGCTCGCCGGTGTAGCGCTGATGGGTGTTTGTTTGGCCGTATCGCTTTCAGGCATCAGCGTCGCGCATTTTTGGTGGTCACTGGTGTTGCTGGGCCTCGGCTGGAATTTCATGTTTGTAGGCGGCTCCACGCTTCTCACCGAATGCTATCTTCCGCAGGAAAAAGCCAAGGCGCAGGGCTTCCATGACCTGCTGGTGTTTTGCACCACGGCCACCTCGTCACTCGCGTCGGGTTTGCTGCTGAAAGCAAACGGCTGGGTGATGTTGAATTACGTGGCGATGCCGTTTTTGTTGATCGCAACGCTGGCAATGTTATGGCTGATGGTCAAGCGGAGAAACGTGAAGTCCATCGCGATGAGCTGAACTAGTTGACCGCCTGTATCCGGTCGCGCTTGGCGGCGTACAAATCATGTTCGCGGCGGGTCGTGCTGAAATTCATCGCCGTAGTGAGATGTTGCTTTGATTGTGCCATATCACCGAGTCGGGCGAGCGCCACCGCGACCCAAAAATGAAACTCGTGGTTGTATGGATCGCGCGCAATCTCGCGCATGAACATGTCCCGAGCAGTGCGGAAATCGCCAACTTGCATGGCCTCAGTGCCGAGGCTGAAGAAATGGAAGGGCGCATAAGGCTGTTTGCGTTCAACTTTATCGGTTAGCATTTTGGACTCAGCGACGCGACCAGCATCCTTGAGCACCATCGCAAGGTTGGACATGATCTGCGTGTTCACCGGGTCACGTAGCAGCGCATAGTTGAAAACCTGTTCGGCCGCAACGGGGTTGCTAGAGCGACGGTAAACCACACCAAGCGTGTTGTACGCGCTCAGGAAATTAGGATCCTGTCTGATCGCCTCGCGCACCCACCAATAGGCATCACTGATTTGTCCGCGCGCCAGTGCCTCGGCGCTGCGATTATTCATAAACATGGCCAGCACGGTTTTTTCGCTGATGGCCCACGTGTGGTAACTCTTGTTCTCCAATGGCGGATTGAAGTCGATCGTGGTCATCACGTTATCGTCGATTCGGCTTTTGATGTCGTGCGTGCGTTTGCCGACTGTGAGGTTGACATGCCCGATATTGAAATGAAGCCCGCCGCCACGGCTCCAGGTCTCATCGACAAAAACACTCTGGAAGTGAACCGACATGCCAAGTTCCCTGGCAAGCGCCGCTGTCATGATGACCAGTGAGAGGCAATTCCCTGCGCGCGCATCGAACGCTTGTGCCGCATTTCGTGTCGTCGCGGAATCGTATTCGATCTTGAGCTGGTTTTTGCTATTGAGCGCGTCGATCAGCCCCTGCTGCGTGCCCTTCACCTGTAACTGGCTCGCAATCTCCGTTTTCAGGTATCGCCTCATTGCATCGCTGACGGCAAACACGTCATCTGCGTTGATGCGTTCGGTAGAAGGCGAAAATAATTTATCGTCGAACAGATGGCTGGGATATTGCGCTACAGGTGCACTTGCACAAGCAGCGAGCAGGGTTGGCAGCAATGCAGACGTGCACAGCGTGAATAACTTTTTCATCGACGTCTCCTCATCTGTGGATCGTATTTCTGATTACCAAAAAACGCCATACGGAATAGTATCTGCCCCACATCCATTGCAGTCAATTGCCTGTTTCGGATGCGCGAATATACGAGTAGGCGATGATGCAAATACGCAGTAAGTCGCCTCAATCAAATGACAATGTATACAGCGCATCCACCGCACTTTCCGACCCTGCCTGCGCCTGCACTGACCAGCGCGTTGAAAGCGTATAGCGCACCTTGATGATGTTGGACACCTTGCCCAATCCTTGCTCGTAGACCACGAAAAGACGCGAAGACAGGCGCTTGCCCACCGTGAGCAATCCACCCTGTCCCGTGCTCGGCGGCGAGATACCGAATTCATCTACACCGAGTGCACCTGCAATCCTGGCCTGAATGGATGTCGCCTGACCACTTCCCAGCAGACCACTGGCCGCTGCGGAGAGCAGGCTGAAATCGGCCTTACTGGAGCTTTCCAGGCCGCGCCCTAGCACCAGCCACGAGAGTTTTTCGGTCTCAGGCACATCGGGGCTGGACACGAGCTTTGCGCGCGGGGCAAGCGCACTGCCACGGACCTCGACACCGGCCTCCACAGTGTTGCCCGCCAATGAAGGTTGCGGGTTCTTGCGCACGGCATACAAATCGATGCCGGGATTGTGGATTGGCCCCGCGAACGTCAGTACACCGCGTTCAACCGCGAGTTTTTGGCCATACACTGCATAGGTGCCTTCTTCGATGGTGAGCGTGCCCACCGCGCGCGGCAGGCCGGTGCCAGCGCTGGCCACGCGCAATGTGCCGCCGAGACGTCCATTGAGTCCCGCACCGCGAATGCGGAAGTCGCGGCCTAGATCGATATCGAGATTGACCCTGGTCGTCATTTTATTTTCTCGGTGCTCAACAGGCGCCGCTTTGCCGATGATGACAATATCGTCGCTGATGGTCACATCACTTTTTTCAGGAAGCTCGAAAAAACCACGCTCGGCTTTCAGCTTGGCGGTGATGGACACGCGGTTTTCGTCCTTTTCGTCCATGCCCACGTCAATGCTGCCTTCTCCGCTCGCCACCACCAGCCGGTCGGGACGCGACACCGCTTCGAAGCGATCCAGCTTGACCTTTAACTTGCCACTCGATTTAAGCCCTGAGATGGCGAGCGTTCCTTCTGCATCAAGTGTGCCTTCCCCGGCGGCGACAGAAAGTCGTTTCACTCGTAGCGTGTCGTCGCTGAATTCAGCGTCCAGCGTGCCGTTTTTATATTTGATGCCGTGCTCAGCCCACGCGAAGGAGAGTGCATTGCCGGTGGCGCGACCGGATAATTGAGGTGCACCGAATGTGCCCGCACCGCTGACGGTCGCGCGAAGTTTGCCGTCGAGTGTCACGCCGGGCTGACCCGCAACGCGTGTGACCCAGACCAGCGAGGGCACATCGATTTCGCCCTTCAATTGTAATAGCGCATTGGCAGGTATGCCCCATGTTTGCCCGCGTTGCTCGGCACGCGTCGTGGCGGTGAAGTCAATTCGACCGAGCTGTTTGCCTGCTACTGCGAGCGTTGCCTTCACAACATTGTCGGCAACGTCGGCCTTGATGTCGAGTCTCTCAAGTCCAGCCGCGAATGGCGGCTCGGACAGAAAACGGATATCGCCGGATTCACGGAATACACGCAGCGTGCCGCTCACGGTCACCGGTGCTGAAGCAGTTGGAGCAGTTCGTGGCGCGTTGTTGTTCGTGGCAATGTCCCACTCGGCACCCAGCCTCAGCGTAGTATCGATATGGCGTTTAAGGGTTTCTGAAAACGGTATCGCCACCCCGAGCGGCAAACCAGAACCGCTACCGCGTGTCGCGATGGCGCCATCAGTCATCTTGAATTGCGCAATCTGCAGTGTTCCACCACTGACATCAAATCGCGCTGCGCCAAGTTCTACCCGCCCAGCGGGTGAAAATGAAAGTGGGGCGGCGGCGAGCAGATTGAAAGGAACGGTGCCACGATTATCCAGTCGTGTGATGTCGCCGTGCCAGCGGTTTGCCGTATCGAGTGCGCCGCGTGCATCTAGCCGCACGTTGACATCCGGATTTGCCGCTGTCAGCGCCAATGTATGCGCGGCACGCGTACCTTCGAGTTTGGCACTCGCACGGGCGAGCGAAAGCTTCGGTGACACGTAGTCGACAAGACTTAGCGCCGCCGTGAGAGCCGCATCTGCTGTCGCATTGAGCGCCATTTGCCCACGACCGCTTATCGATTTGGCGCGATGCTCATTGAAGCGCAGGTCCTTGCCATCAACTTCCGCGTTGAGGAGTGGTGTCATCAGCGCGCCGACTGCAGTGCCCTTTGCAATCAAGCTGCCACCAATATCACGATTGAGTTGGCCAAGCTGTGGCGCATTGATATTCCAGTCGAGCGTCGAATTGATGCCGCCGATCTTGGACCCCAAGCCGCCACGCGCGGCAAGTTGATTGACGCCGAGCATTAGCGCAACATCGACATCGCGTACCGCATCGGCACTCGCCACCAGATTTGCTTTACCTGAAAGCGGCTGCCCGATAAAACGGCTCTGCGCGAGTGTGGCAGCGAGCTTTACGCGCCATGGTGTTGCGGCCACGCCGCTTGCCGTAAATTCAGCATTCAAATCCGAGGCTGGATAAACACCGAAATCGGCCGCGTTAAATTTTTTCAGTGTCCCTGTCGTCTGAAATTCGCGCGTGCCAGCCAGCTTAAAATTGCCGCTCAAGGCAAGCGTGCCACTACCGGCTGTAAGTTCGGCACGCGCTACTTGCAGCGACTCGCGATCAGCACGCGCATCGATATTGAGCGCCAGCTTTGCCTCGCGAAAGATGCCGGCGATTCTTACAGCACCCTTGTCAGGTGCGATGGTGGCCTCGCCCTTGATCGCGGTTTTGCGAAGCTTGGCGTGCAAGCCATTAAGGTTGAGGTTCTGCGTATTGAGGGCGAGCGTGATGCGGTCAAGCACACCGAGCGCTGCGTCATTGCGATAACTTGCGCTGCCGCGA
>JANNRY010000431.1:0-1954 GCA_031401935.1 Betaproteobacteria bacterium
GACGGGGCGACTTTCTATTTTTACGCCCGCGTCCCTTATGCGGCGATGGCGCGATATTTTCGCCCATGGCCGAAATTCTCTTCTTATATTTTATCCGGTTCGGATGACCCGCCGGTACCTGACGGTGACGCTACGACGAACCGGTTAAAATATCAAGATTTTTGCAAGCACTTCGCGAAAGTCCCGATTCAGCGGCTTGACCACTCCCCAGCACCAGAATATAGGCCCGCCCTCCACTCCCCGGTCGTCTAACGGTAAGACTACGGACTCTGACTCCGTCTATTGAGGTTCGAATCCTTACCGGGGAACCAGGACAAATCTCTGATTTAATGTAACAATAATCGTCAGAATAGCTGCAAAACTGCAATGGTTGGTTTACGTGAAAGTATCACGCATTTCCGCGGGTTTCCTTTCCTTTACGCTGGGTTCCGGCAACTCTATGGACTTGTAACGGTTTAGTTCCGGTCGCTTGAGAATATACACCTCACTCAAGGAGACCGATCATTGCGGTCAGGCATATAGAAGATTTTTGAGCAGGAAACAGTTCGGATTGCACTTGCCAGTGGGTTGTCGCGTCGCCGGGTGGCATCGGATTTAGGGGTTGGCTTTTCAACGCTGAGCAAGAGGGTGTCGCAATTTCGACCAGCGGATATATCGATCATGCCGCAGTCGGATTTAGCCAAGGAGCCTTGTCACCAATTGCAAAATTCGCCAAGTTGTCTCGTGGTCGAAATCACTTACCAAACTGCGCCCGGCGCTTCCACGGGTTCGCGCATGCCGATGTCGCGGCGATCGATGGTTGTCGCCGGCCTTTCGACCGTTGTTGAATGGTATGATTTCACACTGTACCTCTATTTTTCGACGGTACTGGCGCGCGTGTTCTTCGGAACTGGCCCACAGTCGATGACGGAAACGCTCGGCGGCTTTGCGATCGCTTACCTGATGCGGCCAGTCGGAGCTCTGGTTTTTGGCCATTTTGGTGACCGGCTGGGCCGGCGGCTAACAATGCTGGGTTCGATGGCTTTGATGACCGTGGCGATGCTCGCAACCGCTATGCTGCCGACTTATGCTCAGATTGGCCCGCTTGCCGGCGTGCTACTGATCGCGCTGCGCTGCTTAATGTCGTTTTCGGTTGGCGGCGAATATACCGGCGTCGTCGCGTACCTGATGGAAGGTGCGAAGGACAGCCGGCGCGGATTGATAACAAGCTGCGCATCGGCAGCAAGCGAGATCGGCGCGCTGCTGGCGGCCGGTGCAGCGGCGCTGACCGTTTGGGCTGTGCCTGAAGACGCACTCGTATCCTGGGGATGGCGCCTGCCCTTCCTGTTCGGCGCAGCGCTCGCCGGCCTGGTCCTGATTACACGCGCAACACTCGAAGAAACGCCTGAATTCCTGCGACAACGCGATGCCGGCACGGTGCCTGAAAAACCGATCCGACAGACCATCACGCGACACCGTAGCGCTATTGGACGCGGCTTTGCGATCTCTGCGCTGGGTTCAATCACCTATTATGTCGGCATTACCTATGTACCGGCGTTCCTTGAAGCGACTGGCACCATGCCGGAGACGCGCGCGCTATCGATCTCGGTCCTTGCAGCGCTGACGGTTATCCTTGTAACCCCTATAATAGGGCTTGCGTCCGACCTTCATGGTCGTCGCCCCATCCTGCTGGTTTTGGCACTTGGCGGCATACTGCTGCCAACCGGCATGTTTGCGGTAATGGCTGGTGGCGGAGCTGCGACCTGGGCTGGTGCAATTGTTTTGGCTGCACTCGGCGGAGCAGTGAGCGCGGTCGGCGCAGTCACGACTGCCGAGCAATTTCCCGGAGAGGGTAGACTCAGCGGCCTCGCATTGGGTGCGACAACTGCAACTGCGATATTCGGTGGTCTCACGCCTTTGGTTGCACATTTGTTGGTGACAAACAGTGGATGGGCTGCTGCACCCGGCGCAATGA
>JANNRY010000432.1:0-5791 GCA_031401935.1 Betaproteobacteria bacterium
ATTTCAGATCATGCGTGCTGCCGGGAACCTGAGTTGGTACCCGGAACACACGCACGGCGACAAAAGCTTGATCCCCTTGCGGGTAGCGGTCATCGAGGATCAGCACAGCTTGCATGTTGTAAATCATAACAACAGTGATGATCGTTGTAAAGGGATACAACAGACCGCGCCCCGTGAAGGCTACGCTTCTTCCGGGCTACGGCTAACACACCAAATTCGCGTTTTGATCCCGGATTACGCTTCGCTTCATTCAGGCTACGGCGTCACTTCGGGTCGCCTGGCGCTGGTCTTGCGAGTGGAGGAAATTGCGAGGGATGTAAGGCGCGTGCAGTGAGTTGTTGGATAGATAGGTAGAAATGGGCGCTTCCCGACAAGGAAACACTTGAAGCGAAGCAGAAGGGTTGGGATGAGGGATGGTTCGTACTGCTGGAAAAGCCCCTCACCCTAGCCCTCTCCCAAGGGAGAGGGGAATAAAAGCCCGCACTATTTAATGGCCGCATCAATGGAAGTGTCCAAGTAGGTAGATCGCCATTTGAGGGGCCTTTCAGGGGTAAAAGTCCTGAAACCGCGCGCCAATGCTGGTGGCCGCGGTTCAGCGTTATGTGGCTAAATTGCATAATTTGGCCAATTTAGCTAAAATACGCTCACTGCAGAAAAGGAGTAAACCATGTCCGCACTGACTTTTCGAAATCGTCTTGGAGATCTGACCGACATCCCGGCCATTGCGGCCAGTGAGGTCAAGAACAAATTCGGTGCCATTCATGATCGAGCGGCGCGGGGCGGGGCCGTGGCGATCACCAGACATGACACCACCAAAGCCATACTGGTTTCGGTTGAAGAGTTTCAGTCTTTGGTCGCTAGCCGGGATTCTTCGTTGATGGCTCTCGGCGCTGAGTTCGATGGCCTGCTCGCACAGATGCAGACTCCGGCACACCGCAAGGGCATCGAAAAGGCTTTTGCAGCGGCACCCGGGCAATTCGGAAAGGCCGCGGCGAAGGCGGCTGCAGTACGAGAAAAAAAGCGCTAGGTTACTGGTGGCCATGGCCAAAATCCCGCGAATTCATGTTCTTGCGGGCGTGAATGGCGCCGGTAAAAGTAGCGTGGGCGGCGAAGAAATTAGGGCTGCTGGCGCGCAATACTACAACCCGGATGAAGCGGCACGCCGGGTACAACGATCCAATCCCCAATTGTCCCAGACTCAAGCAAACGCCGTTGCGTGGCAGAACGGCAAGCTGATGCTGGAGCGCGCCATCCGCGAAGGAAAGGATTTCGCTTTTGAAACGACGCTGGGTGCGAAGACAATGACCGAATTATTAATTCAAGCAGCCGGGGCGGGATTTGAAGTTCATGTCTGGTACGCCGGGCTCGCGAGTGCCGCGCAGCACATCGAGCGAGTCCGCGCCCGCGTCGCGCGCGGTGGACACGACATACCGGAACAGGATATCCGCCGACGCTTCGAACACAGCCGCCTCAATTTGATCAAGCTCATGCCCTGCCTGACTTCCTTGCGGGTCTTCGACAACAGCGTTGATGCAGACCCGCATGCCGGAAAACAACCTATGCCGCAGCTCGTTCTCTGGATCGAACATGGGGTAGTGATTACCACCATCGCCGAGCTAGCCAAGACACCTGAATGGGCAAGGCCGTTGGCGGCGGTAGCGTTAAAACGGAAGCGGTAGCGAATGACATTGTCAAGCATGCGAATTCTGATTGACCTTCAAGGTTGCCAATCCGGTAGCCGCTTCGGCGGCATTGGCCGCTATTCGATGTCGCTTGCAAAGGCGATGTTACGGCTAGGCACTAGCCATGAAATTTGCCTGCTGCTAAATAGCCGCCTGCCCAACGAGAATTTCATTCGCGCTGAATTTGCCGGCTTGATGCCGCAGCAAAATATCCTGACCTTCGGCGTGCCCGCATACGTCGCCGCTGAAAATGACTTGCCCGCCCACACCCGGATGGCTGAACTCATTCGTGAAAAACGCATTGCCGAAATTAATCCCGACGTGCTGCACATTGCGAGTCTGTTCGAAGGCGCAGGCGAGGATGTCGTCACTTCAGTGGGAATATTGTTTCCCGCCGAGAGCACAGCAGCGACGCTCTATGATTTGATTCCCTATCTTGAGCAGAAAACATACCTAACCAACCAGATGCTTTCAGACCATTACTTGCGTAAGTTTGAGGGTCTCAAACGTGCCGGCATGCTTGTCTCGATATCAGAATTTTCGCGGGCCGAGGCATTGGAGCACACCGATATTCCGGCCGACCGAATTATTAATATTTCGTCTGCGGTCGATAGTCAATTTGTACCGCTGAAGGTTGATGCAGCTATAAAGAATGAACTGCTTTCCAAATCAGGTATTGAAAAACCGTTTCTGATGTTTACCGGTAGCTTCGATGTCCGCAAAAATCATGAGCGGCTCGTGAAAGCTTTTGCAAAAGTACCTGCGGCGATACGCGACCAGTATCAACTCGTCATTATTGGCAAAGGTGAAGCTCGTCAACTCTCGCGACTCAAAGGTATTGCCGCAGAGCATGGGCTGAAAGAACAAGACTTGGTTTTTGTCGGGCATGTGACGGACGCTGATTTGGTTGCTTTCTACAATCTCTGCGCGCTGTTTGTTTTTCCATCGTTGCGCGAGGGCTTTGGTCTTCCAGTGCTGGAGGCGATGTCATGTGGTGTGCCGACAATAGGCTCCAATCGAACCAGTATTCCAGAGGTAATTGCCCGAGCAGATGCGCTGTTTGATCCGGAGGATGTTGATGACATTGCAGAAAAGATTACTGCGGTGCTAAGTAATAACGCGCTCCAAGAAGAATTAAGCAGGCATGGGCTGGAACGCGCGAAGGGTTTTTCCTGGGCGCTGTCGGCTAAGCGGGCGATTGAATTTTTTGAGCGCCGGCATGACGCGTCTAGTAAAGCGTCAAATGACTTGCCATCCCGATTAAGCGCCCAGTCGGCTGAACATGAAGTTGTGTACGACCAATTTCTCACCGCATGTTCAACACTTAAATCAGAGAAATTGGACGATGAGTTTCTAGCCTCTGCCGCGCACGTCATCGCGGCCAATGAACTGTTGACGCGTATCGACAATGAAGAGCTTCACGACGAGTTGAAAATTGGCTGGGTAACGAACTGGGACATTGAATGCGAGGGTGCCACTACATCACGTCGGATCATCGAAGCACTACCAAAGTCTCCAACAATATTTGCACCGCATTCAAAAGAAAATGTCGCCAATGACAGGCCAAATGTGATTCGCGCTTGGAACAGCGACGAACGCGATGATCTTTCAGAGTTGCATCAGGCATTATTGAATGCACCAATTGATGTCGTGGTCATCCAATATGATGAGAGCATGTTCGAATGGCATGCATTGGCAACGCTGGTTACGAGACAAAAGAAACTCAATCGTCACGTATTCATCTTGCTCCACGCTACAAAAAGTCTTGTCGGGCTGAACGCAGAAACTGGAGCACTTGAAATTCGGGTGGCCTTAAAATCCTGCGATGGGATATTTGTTCATTCCATAAATGACGTGAAGAATTTGGAGGCGTTCAAAGTGCGCAAGAACGTCAGCTTTTTGCCAAGCCCTGACTGGCAAGTGCAATTCAATAAGTCTACTGGCGGCGATCAGGCCGAGCTCGTTGCAAACTATTTGATGCGTAAGGTGTCGTTTGCGATCGCGAGTAGTAATTGTTGACGACTCCTATATTTGTGACAAAGGATAGAAGTATTTCGTCGTTCCCGCAAATGGTGAAGGCATGCCTTCACTCCAGTGTCTGTCGTCGAACGGCGCTGGGTTCCCGCCTTCCCGGGAACGACGAATATTTTTGTCAGCGCATTGAATTAATGCACTAGTGAAATATAAATTAAATAAGTGGCCGGACAATGTTCGCTGAAAAATTTTAAACTGTCATTTCGAACCCAGTTTTATCGGGTGAGAAATCTGCTTTGTTAACGCAAGAGAAAAAGCAGATTTCTCGCTACGCTCGAAATGACAGTGATATTTGAATGGCAGTGATATATAAACGACAGAGATATTTTTCAGCGGACAGGTCTGTACATAACCCGTTTTTTTCGGACCTACGAGCCCCTATTTTCCAAGCGTATCCAAAAACTCTTTCCACTTCGGCAAAATAGTTTCCGGCAAATACCGCGCAGAAACACCCGCACCAACTTCAATCAATTCTTGGCGTCTGGCCGGTTGAGCCGGATCAATCACGCGGCAAATTGCACCCGCTACATCCACCACAGAATAAGGGCTGAAATATTCAGCCGCATCGCCATAGATTTCGCGGTGTACCGGAATATCGGATGCCACCACAGCGCCACCACAACGCATCGCCTCTACACCGGAGAAATCAAAGCCCTCAGCTAAGCTTGGGCAAACCGTCGCTCTGGCGTGGCGATAAAGCAGGCGCAGTTCAGGCGAGGGCACATCCTCCAGCAGAAAAAGCTCCCCACGTTCCTGCCAAGTCTTGAATTTCTTGACGATGGGTTCAAAGTTCCAGCCAAGCATTCCCACGATCACCAGCTTCAGATCAGGGAAATGCTCTGTTCGCATTTGCTCCCACGCTGATAGCAGCGAGAGATGATTCTTGCGTGGCTCAATGGTCGAGACCATCAACAGATAGTCAAAATTAGGCGCGCCCGTTTTTTTCTCTAATGCTGGCGCTTCGTCTATTGCCAAACTTGAGTTTGTATCGGTGTTGGCCAACGTAACCTTCACACTGGCATTCAGTCTCGTCCGCACAATCTCGGGCACGCGCTGGGGTGAAGATTCTTCCGGGAAATAGTGGTGCGAAACCATGTTGTGGATTGTCACCGCGCGCCCGGCGGCTTCTGGAAAAATCGATAGCAGATCTTTGCGCGTCGCTTCGGATACACACGCGAAGTAGGCTTTGTTCTTAACGTTGTGCTTCAACGCGTAGTAATGCGATGCCTGATGAAAAATTTTATCCGAGATCGTATGCGGCATCAGCACAGGAATGGCGTCGTGATACCGCACTACCAACGTTGTTTTTGCGGATACAGTCCCAGGGAACGGCGTTTGCGAAATCAAAATATTGAAATCACTTGTATCCAATCTGGGGTAGAAGTGATAGCCGCATTGCCTAGAGTTCAGGCCACACAGATGCATCATCGTCCAGGGTAGGGAAGCAATGCTGTATCTGGCCTTCGTCACCAACTCAAAATCGCTGTGCGGTAACGTTTTCGCAAAAAAATTGCGCCAGATAAAATCGTGGAAATGTTCGGGCGCAAATTTCGTCAGTCTTTGGCTTCCGCCCAGCAAATGGGTGAAGACCATATTCAATGAGCCTGTGAGCCGACTGATTTCAATACCGGTCTTGCGTAGCAGTGTCGGATGCAAGCTTTGTTCAAGCGAAATGATCACGCGCGACAGCTTGAATATTTCACGGTCAGCGCTAAGTGGGCGGTTTGAATATGCAGTGCTAGCAGGCAGACCTTTGGCAAGCACGCGACCGCTGTGGATGATCAACCCCTCTGCGTCGACCCCTTCAAGCAGGCTTAGGCCGCGAAAAAGCAGGCGTGTTTCCTGAGGGATGCCCGCATGGCTATCTAGGGCGGGGCGCAGTTCAAGCAATACTTTCAAAGCAACTCCATTTTTGCGGTGAAGCACATTAGCGCGCATGCGTACACGTACGCATGGCTCTTGGTCCCCCCTTTCGCAAAGGGGGGCAGGGGGGATTGTCGGTCGTCGTTTAAAGTGCGTCCAGCCACAATTCCCCTCAATCCCTCTTTTTCAAAGGGCGAAGTAGCCATATTTCA
>JANNRY010000433.1:0-10097 GCA_031401935.1 Betaproteobacteria bacterium
CTCGCTGCTGCCGTCGGCGCATCTACGCAGGTGTGGCTGAAGGAAGAGCTGTTCCAGCGCACCGGCAGCTTCAAGCCACGCGGCGCGTTATCGGTGATGCTGGACATGGATGCAGCAGCCCTCGCGCGTGGCGTCACCGGCGTATCGGCGGGCAATCATGCCATCTCACTCGGCTACTGCGCACGCAACCTCGGCACTACCGCGAAAGTGGTGATGCCCAAAACCGCCAATCCATTTCGCATTCAGGTGTGCCGCGAGCTTGGTGCCACGGTCGAACTGGTCGATACCGTTCACGACGCCTTCGCGCGCGTGAAGGAAATCGAAGCCACCGAAGGCCGCACGTTTGTACATCCGTATGAAGGACCAAAAACCATACTGGGCACAGCGTCCGTTGGCGTTGAATTCATCGATCAAGTGCAGGCACTAGGCGCATCGCTTGATGCTGTCATCATCGCGGCTGGTGGTGGCGGGCTGACTGGCGGTGTCGCGTGCGCGGTGAAACAGATGAGCCCCAATACTGCTGTCTATGCGGTTGAACCTGAAGGCGCGGATAGTTTAAGCCGCAGCTTCAAGGCGGGTTCGCCGCAATCAATTGATGTCGTGCGCACCATCGCCGACTCACTCGGCGCGCCGCGCTGTGAGCCATATTCGTTTGCGATCAATCGCATGTTCGTCGATGAAGTAGTACTCGTGAGTGACGACCAGATTCGCGACGCGATGCGGTTACATTTTCGCGTGTCCAAACTCGTGGTGGAACCTGCGGGCGCCGCGACACTGGCGGCGTTGATGTATCCATTGCGGGAACAGCTTGAGGGAAAAAGTGTGGGGTTGGTGGTTTGTGGGGGGAATGTAGATATGGGGACTTTTGCGAAGCAGGTTTTACCTTGAGGATATATTGACGACCTGCCAATATATAAACTGAAAATCAAGCATTGGCGTGCCTCTCAGGCGATTTATGCCTGAAAACCCCCGTCAAATGGCAATCTACACAAATTTATGCGGGCTGGCGTGCAACAAAATCACCCAAACCGCAAACGCTTCCGTAACTCGCCCCGCAACAGCCAAACACTCAACACCGCCTGCAGCGTAGTCGTCGCAACAGAGAGATACCACACTTGTTCGAGCGCGAAGCCCGGCTGTCGCGACAGCCAGATGGCGGGCAAGGCGAAGATGAACATCCGCACGCCAGTGCTGATGAAAGATGGCCAGGTATTGCCCAGCGCCTGAAACAAACTGGAGCACGTGAACACCAGCCCGATGGCCACAAAGTTCCACGAGATGATGTGCAAAAATTGCGCGCCGACGCGAACGACTTCAACGTCGTCAGTAAAAAATCGTACGATTGTAGTGCCCTGCCATTGGGTAAATAACGTCAACACTGCCATGGCTGCGCAACTGGCCAGGGCGGCTGCGCGAAAGGTCTCGCGCACGCGTGCGGCATTTTTCGCGCCGAAGTTTTGCCCGGCGATCGGCGCGGCGGCAAAAGCAATCGCCATAGCCGGTAGAAACACCATCTGCATGATGCGAGATCCGATGCCAAAACCCGCCTGCGCGGCTGCACCGAAATCGCGAATGATCCAGTAGATCACGGCCGTGAACAACGCGAACAGCGCGAACTCGCCGCCCGCTGGCAAACCGAGATTGAGCATGCGTCGCCATGTCGCGATTTTGGGCGACCATTGCGTGAGATCGAAATTCACATAGTGTTCGAGCCGCAGAAAATAAAACGTCAACATCACCACACCGACGCCGACCGAAATCGAACTCGCCAACGCCGCACCCGCCACGCCCATCGGATATCCCGTGCCCCATCCTGCGATCAGCACCGGGGCCAGTGCAGCATTCAACACCACCGTGAACGCCTGCACCACCATGGTCGGCTTCACGATGCCGGTGCCACGCAACGCTGATCCCATCACGACCATCGCGAACTGCAATGCAAGCCCCGGCGTGAACCAGTAAAGATAAGTAACTCCCGCTGCATGCGTGGCCGCGTCCGCAGCAAGCGCGCCCATGTAGGCGTCCGCTAATCCAAAGCCGCCCGCCAGCGTGATCAGTGCGCACGCCATCGACAACACCACCGATTGATTGAAAATGTGGTTGGCGTCCTTTTGGTCCTGCCGCCCGACCGCGTGCGAAATCAACGCCACCGTGCCGATGCCCACCATCTGTGTGAGGGCCATGATGATGAACATCACGTTGCCCGCGGCACTCACACCCGCTACTGCGGCATCGCCCAGCCGTGCGACAAAATATAAATCGACCACAAAATAAAGCGTTTGCAGCAGCATGCCGATGGCAATCGGCATCGCCATCGCGATGATGTGCTTGAAGATGGAGCCTTGGGTGAGGTCTTTCAATTTTCAGACAGCAAGAGGTCCACCGCAGCGCGTCGCGGCGGATCGAAGCGCGTGCGATCAACCACGCGGACTGTTCATCACTATTGCCATCGGTAAAGTTATCCGTGCGAATCGCGGACGCGTTCAGTGAACCACCAGAAATGTCCCTCGGGATCGAGGGCACCGTAGCTCTTGTCCGCCCAATAATCCTCGCCGTAATCGTGCATCGCAGGCTCATCAACGATCGTAGCGCCTGCCGCGCGGGCGTGGGCGCAATGCGCGTCGACGTCATCGACATACAGCATCAGGCCTTGGGTATTGGCTCCAGCCAACGACAGCGGACTTTTCAAATCTACGCCCCAGCGCGACGCCGGCGCGAAGCGCTCTTCGCCGACCATGATCATGCCTTCACCGTACATCAGTTCGCTATGCTCAATGCGACCGTTGTCGCCTTCGACCTTCAATTTCACTTCGAACTCAAATGCCTCGCACAGCCAATCGATCATTTTCCCCGCATCCTGGTAGTAGATGGAGGATGAGATGCGCGGCCAGCCTTTGGGGGTAGGTTTCATAGTCGGCTCCGATTGTTTCTTGCTCAAATTGTGACAATTAGCTACATCTGATTCTTGGTGCGCTCTTCCATCCATTTCATCACGACCGGCCACAACGCTGCTTCACTTTGTGGTTTAAAGAATCCGAAATGGCCGATACGCTTCAAGCCGACCTGTAAAGGCGTGATCAAACGATAATCGGCGGCACGCGTGGCGTACGCCGTATGCAGCATCACCGCGCCATCCTCGAGCAGCAATTCGTCGTCCGAAAACACCAGCCCCAACACGGGAAATTGCGCAGTGGCGTAAGCCTCACGCGCGCCGGGCTCACCGCTGAGGATGTAATCGGGCGTGAGACACCAGCGCCGCCATTGATAGACCGCCCCGGTGGGAATATTGCCCACCACGCCAATGCGCGCACCCGGAAAATATCCAAACACCGGGCAAAGTAGCGGCACCAGCAGATGCCACATGATTGGCGCAGTGCGGCGAATGTCCGGCGCATTGTGCCGAACCGATCCGCTACCGACGGCGACGTTGATGAGGCCGTTGAGCCGCGCACGCGACGGCAGCAGCGGCGCACACTGGCCACCGAAACTATGGCCGACGGCAAACACCGGAGCATTAGGGTGCGTATCCGCAGCGAGATTCACCGCCGCGTCGTAATCAAGCGTGACCCAATCGGTAAGATCGGCCTTCACGCCACGCATGCCGCCACGCAGCGATTGCCCAGTACCGCGGTAGTCGAATGTCCAAACCGCGTACCCCTGACCAGCAAGGTAGCGTGCAAATGACTCGTAAAACGACTGCGGCACCGCCATCGCCGGGGCGATCACGATGCTGGCCTTCGGTGCGCTGATCGGCTCGAAGCGGTAGCCCGCTAATGGGTGTCCGTCGCGAGCGGTGAATGTGATGGGTGTCATGGTGATTGCTATTTTGCACTCAAGTGATCAGCGGCTGGAGCGAAGGCACAAATTGTGTTTTATGATATTCGTCCGCACAACAACGATTCAGGAGGAAAACATGATCGGTTACGTCACACTCGGCACTAATGATTTGCCCAAAGCGGCCATATTTTACGATGCGCTGCTCGCAACAATCGGTGCTACGCGCTTCATGGATACTGAACGTTTCATTGCGTGGTCAGCCAGCCCGACGACTGCCGGGCTGTGTTTGATTCAACCGTTTGACGGTAAACCCGCCAGCGTTGGTAATGGCGTGATGGTCGCGTTGGTGGTTGATAGCCGAGCCAAGGTCGATGCTTTGTACAAAAAGGCGATGGAATTGGGTGCCTCCGATGAAGGCCCTCCCGGCCCGCGCGGCGATGGCTTTTATGCCGGTTATTTTCGCGATCCAGAGGGCAACAAACTGAACGCGTTCTTCATGGGCTAATCAGGGGAGTGCGCGGCCAGCCCGCCGCGCTTTACAATGTTGCAAAGCAATGTGGCTGTGTAGCAACCTAACAATGCCGCCCAATTTAACTTTCCCGTCAGATAAAAAATCACGATGACCATTTCCAACCCGCAAGACGCAACGCTCGCACCATTTAAACCCGCAGTCAGCCCGTTCTACGATGCGAACGTTGCGAAAACTTTTTTCTCATCCTGTGGAAAGCGCGAAGCCATTGCGGCGGGTACGACGCTGTTCGTTGAAAACGAAAAATCCAACAAGAAGGGGATTTTCACCAAACCCATCAACGCTGAGCTGTTCAATAAGCCGATCATCCACCGCATGTATTTGCTGACCGAAGGTGTGGTTGAACTTACTGCGAGTGGCAAGATAATTGACCTTGTCCGAGCGGACGAAGTTTTCGGCGAGATGGCAGTCATCAGCGAGCTTCCCGGTATGGCCGCGCCAAGCACACGCACGGCCACCGCGACGGCAAAGACCGACTGTGCCGGGTATTCGCTCGACGGCACCGAAACTCTGACAGGGCTGAACAAGACCCCTGAATTTGCCTTGATGTTGATGAGTGTGATGTTTGAACGCCTGCGTTTTCTGGCGGCACGACTGTCAACGCGCGACGTGGCCAAAGCAAAAACCAGCAGCCGCGCCGAACCGGTATTCGACACCGCGACATTGGCAGCGCTTGAAGATAAATTGGAGCGCGCCACGGTAGTGCGGTTCGATGAAGGCCGCGTGATCATGAAAGAAGCACATCCCGGCACGACCATGTACGTGGTGCTGGAAGGCCGTGTGACCATCTCGATTGACAACAAGATTGTCGAGAAGCTTGGCCCCGGTGGTGTGTTCGGCGAAATGGCGTTGGTCGATCAATCTGCGCGAACCGCGAGTGCCATCGCCCGTACCGATTGCGCTTTGCTCTCCATCAATCGCGATGCCCTGATCAAGCTGGTGAAATCGGATCCGGCCATCGGCATGGCGATGATGCGCTGTGTGGCGGACCGCATACGTTATATGAATTCCCTGTTTGCATAAAAAAAGCCGCCGCCATTGACCGCCATGCAAGACGAATTCGATTTCACGAGGCCGCATCCAGCGCTCAACATTGACGGCGCACCGCCGTTGCCGTCTGCACCATTCAAACCAGCGGTCAGCCGGTTTTACGATGCAGAAGTGGCAAGCCGTCTGTTTGAAATTGCCGGCAAGAAAGAGCATTTCGCGGCTGGAGAAACACTTTTCGTCGAAAACGAAAAATCGGGCAAGCAGGGCATGTTCGGTAAACGCGTGGTGCATCGCATGTACCTGATCAAGACTGGCGAGATAGCGCTATCCGTGGGCGGCAAACCGTTGGACGTAATCAAGCCGGGCGAAATTTTCGGTGAAATGGCGGTGATCAGCGAAACCCCCGCAGGCAGCGCCCGCAGCGCGACCGCCACGGCGAAAACCGATTGCAGTGCGTACTCCCTTAACACCGAAGAATTGCAGTCCGCATTATCGCGAACGCCGGAATTTGCGCTGATGCTCATGAGCGTGATGTTCGACCGCTTGAGATTCGTGGCAGCGCGCTTGGCGATGCGAAAGCTGCCGACCAACAAAGACGGTGCACGAGAAGCAGCCGTGTTTGATGGCGCGGCATTGGCGAGCCTGGAACAGAAACTTGAGCGCGCGACCACCATGCGCTATGAAGCCGGCAAAACGATCATGAACGAAGGCGATGCGGGCACCAGCATGTACATCGTACTCGATGGCCGCGTGACGATTTTAATCAAGGGCAAGGCCGTGGAAACCATCGCCGCCGGTGGCGCATTTGGCGAAATGGCGCTGGTAGACCAATCCCTGCGGACCGCGACCGCCGTTGCCGATGTCGAGAGCTCATTGCTAGCACTTAATCGCGCGGCGTTGATCGCGCTGGTGAAAGACGAACCTGCGGTTGGCCTAACGATGCTGCGCTCGGTCGCGGCCAGACTGCGGCACATGAACGCGCTGCTGTCTTGATAGCAACGCGGCAGATAGATCTGGGTGGACAGAAACTATCGTCGATTCCGCCTCAAGCATTGCAAAACCCGGACGCCGAATCGCTCAACCTGTTCCAGAATGCGCTGCGCGAATTACCAGATGCGCTCTGGACGCTCTCTCAACTGACCACGCTCAATCTTGGCGACAACCAGCTTACTGTGTTGCCCGACGCCATCAGCAATCTCAGCCGTTTACGCATGCTCGACCTCGGCCACAACGCGCTCGCAAACCTACCCGATTCAATCGGTGACCTGACCGCGCTATCTGATTTTCTCTACCTGAGCAATAACCAACTCACATCGTTGCCGGAATCGCTGGGCAATCTTGCGTCGCTGGCGTATCTGAATGTCACTGACAATCAACTGACAGCGCTGCATAACAGCATCGGCAATATGAGCGGCATGACGGAGCTACGCGTTTATCGCAATCGCCTGGTGGCGCTGCCGGAATCTCTCCCGGCACTTTCGCAATTGAAAGAATTCCACGCACAGCAAAACCGGCTTGCTTCACTACCGAGGAATATTGGTGATCTCAGCAGCTTGCGCGAACTGGATTTGGCCGACAACGCATTGACCACGCTTCCGCCATCCATCGGCAAGCTAACGCAATTGCGGCGGTTGAATCTGCGCAACAACGCACTCAGCCACCTGCCATTGGAAATTGGCGACTTGCAAGCGCTCACGCATCTGGACCTGCGCGCCAATCCGTTGCGCATGTTGCCGGATAGCCTTGCTGAGATACCCACACTAGAGAAGCTTGACCTTCGTTGGTGCAATCTCGATGAGCGGCCTGACGGGGTTGATCGCCTGCGCGCACGTGGTGTGGTTGTCTATTATTAATTTGACAAACTCTAGCACTGGCGCGGCTTTCAGGCACAAATGCCGCCAGCATGCCCGTCAATGCTAGTGTTTGCTTAAAATATGGCAATCGATAGCGGTGTCGTAAGATTGCGCTACAAACCCATGACGCCCGCCGAATTCATCAGCAAGTGGAAAGACAATAAGCTCTCCGAGCGGGCCGGGGCGCAATCGCATTTTCTCGACCTGTGCGAATTGCTCGATGTAAACAAGCCCACCGACCCGGAAAACTACTGCTTTGAACGCGGCGCCAAACGCACCGGCGCGGCGGGCGAACGTGATGGCTGGGCGGATGTCTGGAAGCGCCATTGCTTTGCCTGGGAATATAAATCGGCGAAGAAAAATCTCGACGCCGCGCTGAAGCAACTGATGACGTATGCGTTGGCGCTCGACAATCCGCCGCTGCTTGTCGTCAGCGATTCGGTGCAGATCGTCATTCACACGCATTTCACCGGCACGCCGTCCGAGATGCACACCATCGCGATCGACGACATTGGCACAGCGGAAAATCTGAAAAAACTGCGCTGGCTATTCACCGACCCGGACCAATTCAAACCGCAACGCACCCGCACCGCCATTACCTTGCAAGCCGCGAAGCTGATCGGGGATCTGGCGTGGCAGATGCAGCAACGCGGACACGATCCGCAACAAGTCGCGCACTTTCTGAACAAAATCATCTTCTGTCTATTCGCCGAAGATGCCAGCGGCCCGGCGAGTGAGCCGCTACTACCCAATCGTCTATTTTCCAAAGTACTGGAAACGGGCCAGAAAAATACCGAGCGCTTTCAAAAGCAGTTGAAAGAGCTTTTCCATGCAATGTCCAATCGCGATGGCACGTTCGGCTTCGAAGTCATCCAGTGGTTCAATGGCGGATTGTTCGACGACGACCTGACACTACCGCTGACGCAAGACGACATCACAAAGCTCATCAACGTCGGCCTCCTCGACTGGAGCGCGATTGAGCCCTCGATCTTCGGCACGCTGTTCGAGCGTGGCCTCGACCCCGCCAAACGCAGCCAGTTGGGCGCGCATTACACCGATCCCGTCTCGATCATGCGTATCGTCAACCCGGTGATTGTTGAACCGCTGCTGGAGGATTGGCGCGACGAGAAAGAAGCTATCGCCGAGCAGATGGCGGTGTTTCATGAATTCGAAAATAGCAGGAGGTCGGCAGAGAAAGGCAAAGCCACCACTGCCCTGAAGGACGCTACCCGGCGCTACATCATCTTCAAAGAAAAACTCAAAGACTTCAAAGTGCTCGACCCCGCCTGCGGCAGCGGCAATTTTTTATATCTCGCCTTGCAGTCGCTAAAAGATATTGAGTTGCGCGTCGGGCTGGAAGCGGAAGAACTGGGATTGGAGCGCGGCTTCCCGGAAGTGGGACCGAAAGCGATGCATGGGATTGAGCTGAGTCCGTACGCGGCTGAGCTTGCGAAAGTGACGGTGTGGATTGGTGATATTCAGTGGATGCTTAGGCATGGATTTGCGCCGAGTAAAGAGCCGATATTGAAAACGCTGGATCAGATTCAGTGTCGCGATGCGTTGCTTGTTTCCCCTCGCCCCCCGGGAGAGGGGCCAGGGGTGAGGGCTGCGCGAATAACGGTGCCCTCATCCCCTGCCCTTCTCCCGGCGGGAGAAGGGAGCCAACCGGCACAATGGCCGAAAGTCAACGCCATCATCGGTAACCCACCCTTCCTCGGCGGCAGCAAGATGCGCGAAGAATTGGGCGATGAAGTCACGCTGGCGTTACGCAAAGAATATGAAGGCCAAGTCCCAGGCGGGGCCGACCTCGTTTGCTACTGGTTCGCCAAAGCGCAGGATGCCTTGGTTGCAAATCGTGCGGCGCGAGTGGGTTTGGTTGCTACCAATTCCATTCGCGGTGGCTCGAATCGCAAAGTACTCGAACGCATCGTCAATGAAGGTGAAATTTTCAATGCTTGGAGCGACGAAGAATGGGTGAACGAAGGCGCGGCAGTGCGCGTCTCCATCGTCTGCTTCCAGTCCGTTCGCTCTGAGCCCGTCGAAGGGTCGCAAATGGCTGACGGTGGTTCGACAAGTTCACCACGAACGGTGTTCTTGGATGGTCACGCTGTTTCAAGAGTTAACGCGGACTTGACGGGTAGCGAGTCCATTGAAAATGCGTTTGATCTAACCCAATGCGCTCAACTGCTGAGCAACGACGCAATCGCTTTTCAAGGTACGTCAAAGAAAGCGAGCTTTGACATTTCTGGTGTTGATGCCCGTAATTTTCTGCGTGCGCCAAATGTAGATAGAAAATCAAACGCTGATGTCGTTCGTCCATGGGCAAATGGTTTGCAGATTGCTCGGCGACCTACAGATACTTGGATCATCGATTTTGGTACGAGCATGTCGGAGAGAGACGCAGCACTTTACGAGCTACCGTTCCAATACTCCCTTCGCGTCGTCAAGCCTGAGCGAGATAAAAACAATAGGGAATCCTATCGGCGATATTGGTGGAGACACGCCGAAGCAAGGCCTCAACTGCGCACGGCATTACAACCGTTGAAAAAATTTGTCGCCACCGTTGCTCATTCAAAACACCGGCTATTTGTTTGGCTATCTGCGGCAGTTTGCCCTGACCAAGCACTATTTGTATTCGCGAAAGACGATGATCAGTTTTTGGGAGTCTTACATTCGCGCTTACACGAGATTTGGTCACTCAGGCTCGGCTCATCGCTCGAGGATCGCCCTAGATACACACCGACGTCATGCTTCGAAACCTTCCCCTTTCCCGAAGGCCTCACCCCGAATCTCAAACCCGAGCAATACACCAACCCGCACGCTACCGAAATCGCCACCGCCGCCCAACGCCTGAACGAACTCCGCGAAAACTGGCTGAACCCGCCCGAGTGGGTGGACGTGGTGCCCGAAGTGGTCGCAGGCTACCCAGACCGCATCATCCCCAAACC